>NZ_BAFM01000012.1 GCF_000334895.1 Halococcus agarilyticus
TTAAATATCTTGTTTATTCTGGCGTTGTTAGCTGTGTGGCTCCTATCTATTTGGCTATCTGGTGTATCTTCCACTCTTTCAGCCAGGCGCTCTCAACGCATATCTGGTAGTAGTTCTATTGTTGATAGTAGTCACACCACTAGTAGTATATTTTGACGCTGAACGAATTCCAGAGTTTGTAAAACGTATGGCTCTATCGGGTACAAATAACCCTCCAACTGGGAACGTTGAGGGGGGAAGTACGTCTGTAGCGGAGGATTCTAACTCTGATTTTGACGACGCCTATGACAAACTGATTGAAATCGCTGAGAGAGAATCGGCAAATCTGGCTCACCAGTTGCGGAAAATTAAGTTTGAAGGTACCCAAGACGAGGAAATGACGGCCCTTATGGAGGTGCTAGAAGCAGGCATAGAGTCAGGGTCCTCTATTGATTTGGATGAGTTGCTGGAAGAAATGAGGCACGAACTGGCCAGGCGAGAATATATGGAAGCTACCAACGGAGAAAAAATGGAGATTGTCCGAAGTAACAATACCCAGCTAGTTGTGCAAGCGTTAAACAAAGGGGAGTTGCCAGCGGTTGGAGTAGAATTTGATGTCTATGCAAATTTTGTTGACGAGCAAGGTGGTAATTACGAAGAATATCGCGGAGTTGTCGCAGAGGCTACATGCACCGGCCATAGAGGTCAAGATGAATATACAGTTGAAATAGATGGGTGGATAAAAGACATTGGTGATGACGCATCAGGAGTAAAGGGCAAACTCATGAGTAGAAATCCGGAGGTGAAAGTTAAGAACGAAAAACGAGAAAAGAATGATTGGCGTAACTTAGAGGAGCTGGAGGATGGGTTTTTAGTGCTGAGGAGAGTAGCGAATCAACAGGAGAATTCGTAATGCTGGAAGGACAGGTGGCTCGGGTACTAGATGACCAAACTCTAGTAGCCACTTTTGGAGCGAATGATGGCGTCAAGCGGGAAATGAAATTCCAGGTGTATGAGGATACAGGCCCTATAAGACATCCTGAAACTAGAGAGAAGCTATCTGATGGCGAGACGATTGTGAAGGCTAATTTAGATGTTCAAGAAATCAGAGAAAAGGTGACAATAATGAAAACCACAACCAACCAGTATACGATGTCATTCAGTGAGATTGCATCAATAGGGTCATCATTAGGGGGGGGAGGATTCACTACCTCCTCACAAGAGCAGATGGACACAGCCGACGACACGCCCGAGAACATCATGGTGGTTGAAAGGGGCGACCCAATACGGCAGGTGGTAGAAGAAGATAACGACCCCATAGCTGAAGAAACGGACGAGAAAGAGACACCAGAAAGCGACGAGCAAGAATAAAGTAGACCACCACATCTACACACTATCAGGAGTTGGATGGTCACGGTGAGTTCAAAAAACTGAAAGTGAACTAGATTGGGATCTCTAAGGAGGAGAATGTGAAGTCTTATCCAATGTTCCTTACGGAATATCACCACCTCAACGGATTCAGTAATGGCTGAGATTGGACTCGTCAGTTGCGTCAAAACCAAGCGTGATGAGTCAGCCACTCCGAGAAATCTCTATACCTCTCCATACTTCGAGAAGATGCGAGACTACGCGGAGCAGAATCACGACGAGTGGTGGATTCTCTCGGCCAAGCACGGCCTGCTTCACCCTGATGGAGAGCCTATCGAACGATACGACGAGACGCTCTCTGGCGCAAGGGTAGCTCGCAAGCGTGAGTGGGCCAAGGAGGTGGCCGAGCAGTTAGACGAGGAAGGACTACTCTCGGGAGATGTGACGCTCGTTCTCCACGCGGGCAAGGACTACTACGAGGAACTTCTCCCGCTCATTGAGGACAGCGGTGTATCCATTGAGATTCCGACCGAGGGTTTGGGAATCGGAGATACGCAGGCTTGGTACAAGGAGCGACTATGACGACGAGGGAAGAAATCTGGCAGGAGTGGGCAGACCGCTATATCGATACGGAGAATCCCGTTCCCCTATTCGAGACTGACGAGAATCTCAACACCGAGTTCAAGTATTACGGGAAGAACGACCGCCGAATCCTGAAACGGAGTGAAGAGATGGAGGCTCTGATTCGAGGCGAAGGCCACAAGATCATCAACGACTGGCACACCACTGATGACACCTATGACGGCCTGATTTACTTGATGTACTGGTTGGTAGATGGGGAGGTCGTTCCCCTCTATATCGGGAAGGCGGGGAAGTACGGAAGGAGTGGGGAGGGTCTGAGTGCAAACCTGCGCGGTCTTCAAGGAAGCAGTACCGGAAAGTTCGCCAGATGGGGAGACGGCCACTACTACCATATCGGTAATCTCAGTGCTATCGTCTTCGACCACGACAAGAACCAGAAGCAGAAGTATAGGAAGTGGGCAGACAGGCTATTCTCGAAGGGCAGGCAACTCCGTCAACCTACGTTCTTTTGGGCGAAAGCTTGGGAGCGGGATGACATAGGCCTATTTTACAACTTTGAGGTTCCTCTAGAACAACTTGAATACCAGATTATCGGGTTAGCTTCTGACCTCTACCCTGACCTGCTTCTGAATAGCGAAGGTGCTTGAGAGGTTACAAAGCGCCGACTACCTCTGATAGAAGGAAGCCGCGACCAATTCAATTATATGTAATGATTCGACACGCTATATTCAGAGTGTTATTGGAGATTCAAAAGGTCGATTCATTAACAAAGTTACCACACCATGGCAACATATTGAATGATGGCGGTGGAGCGACACCTACTGTCAAAATCTGCTTAGGAGGTGTGCCTAACGGCACGAGAACAAAATACCCCGCACCACTCCGCGCCGCGACGCTCGACACGAAGCACTCGAAACGGGGGTCTGACCGTGGGAAACAGGCTGATTATGCCGATTTCAGCGGGTCAGGCAAGTGTTGCCACTCATCGGGGAATTCAGCCGAGGGCGGGAACTCGGTAGTTTGACCGGCCCTCACTGTCCTGCCAGCGAGCGCGTCCGGTCTTGAACCGTCGTGGGTCTCGACCGGACGTGAGCCACGCCCGGAACCCGTCGCGGAGCGCATTGGTCACGTCGCCGGGAACACGACCGAACCGGAGCTGAAGACGCGCATCAGACGGGTCCTCAACCTCGACACCGTAACGGCGCTTCCACTCCGCGAACGCACTTCCCTCGCTCTCGCCGTCCGTGTCCTGGCGGAGCGCGTCGAGCGTGTCCGAAAGTGCCGACCGAACGACGTCCCCGAGATATTCGGACGCGAACCTTACCGTGCCGTCCCGAAGTGAGAGTAGGCCGTCGAGACGGTCGAGGACGCGGTACACCGTCCGCTTCGACCACCCTGTTTCGTCCCCGACCGCATTCACGGGTTTCCCACCGTCCGCGACGGCTTCGAGTACGTCGCGGTCGGATGGGTTGAGGTCCGGGTCCACCGGCAGGGAACACACGAGTGCGTTCTGCTCGCGGCGAATCTCCGGCGTCGGGTCGTCTATCAGGGTGAGCGGACGGGCGGACTCTCGTACCTGAAAGTAGGCGTCCGCGACGTACACCGACGGGTCCGCCCGCGTCGGCAGGCCAGCCCATGACAGCAGGTTCACCAGCGTTTCGTCCAACTCCCGCCGGAGTGCGTCGCGGTCCGACCATTTGACCGACCCGCCATTCAGGTTCGACTGTAACGATACCCCGACCTTCGGGTGATACAGCGGGTCCGAAGGGTCCGAACGCGGATGCTCCGGATGGTAGTGCTTGAGCTTCTTTCCCAACTCGTGGCCCGGCACGAGTACCGCCGCGCCGTCGCTGTCTATCTTCACCCGGTGGTGGTAGCCCTCGACGCAGTTCCGGTCGTCTTCCCGAAGCTCGCGGAACTTCCCCTCGCCCGCGACGTGCTCGAATATTCGTTGCATCGGCGAGTTCATCCCGACGACCTTCCCCGACTTCGACCGCCGGACACGGGCGTACCGCTCGAAGGCGAAGATGTTGGAATGACGGTGAGGTTCCTCGAAGTACGCCGAGTTCACGTCGAGCGCGCCCGCCGCCTTCCGGAGTAGCACCGGGTAGGCGTCGAGCAACAGGTTCGACCCGTCACAACGGACATTCACGCCGACTATCTTCGGCGTCGAAGGGTTCGGTGCGTCCCCTTTGCTTTCCATGTTCGGCCAGCGCGGCGCGACGTGATAGCTCGCCTTCCGCTCACCCACGTCGTCGCGCGCTTCGAGTCGGATACGGAACTCTCGGACCGTTTCAAGACAAAAATCCGGGTCGTCGCGCGGCTTCAATCCCGACCGCTGGTAGGAGAGCGTCGCGTCGAACACCTCGCCCTCGTGCCGGACCGTCGCGGACGCGGACCCGCCGCCGTCCTTCACCCGCCGGTCGAGCGCGAAGTACGGCGACAACTCGTGTTCGGTGAAAATCAGGTTTCCGCCGAACTCGTGTGGAGCCGGGTCGAGGACCGGCGCGCTCACGCCGGACACCCCTGTTCACGAGGGAGTGACCGTCGAGCGTCGCCACTCCCCCTTGTCGTGGTAAGATGTGAATAATTTGTTATGAGCCTAGGCCGGGATTTGAACCCGGGGTCTCGTCCTTACCAAGGACGCGCTTTACCGCTAAGCTACCCAGGCAGGCACCTGTGAGTACCGCCGACCCGTGTTTATCCGTTTCGATTCACGGGTCGGTCACGGAGGGGTGCACGCCCTCGCCGGACGCGGCGGATGCACCCGAGAGCGTCCGGAGCGACTCGCGCACCGACGCATCGAACACCGCCTCGGGGGCGAGCGGCCGGTCGCCCTCCCGCGCGAGATCGGCGACGAACTCGCGACACTCGACCGAGGGGTGTGTCCCGACGGCCGTCGCCCCCGCGACCGTGGCGAGTTCGAACACGTCGGCTTCGAGGTCGGTGTCGATCGCTTCCTCCCCAGAGGATCGGCGGCGCGTCTGGTCGTGGCCGAAGTTCCGGACCGTCTCGACCGCCCGCCCGGCGGCCTCGGTCCGGGCGAGCAGGTGAAAGCCCCGAGCGACGAGGACGTCGGCCACGAGCACGTCGACGTTCGCCGTGTCCACGTCGCCGGCGTCGGTGGCAGTCCCACCACCGGCGTTCACAGTGTCGACGGCCTCCCACGGCGGATCGCCAGCGAGCGTGCGCGTCAGTCGGAGCCCCTCGTAGATGAGCTGGGTCCCGGCGGCGCGCTCGGCGACGGCCTCGAACGCGACCGACTCGTCGACCGCGCGCGCACAGAGCACCGCGAGCACGCCGGGCGTCATCGCCCCCTCGGCGACGACGAGACCGACCGCGTCGCCGAACGCCGCGGGCCCGACGTCCCGGACGGCCTCCCGCGCGGCACGCCGGACCTGGGAGGCTTCCTCCATCGCCCGGAAATAGCCGCGGCGAGGGCAAAGGCCTTTGGAAACCGCACTCACTGTCGGACATGATCGAGACGACGGTCGAGGGTCGCGTCGCGTTCGTCACCCTCGATCGACCCCGCCGACGCAACGCGCTGACGCCCGACGGTCTCGACGCGCTCGACGCCGCGATCGGGGCGTGTGAGACGCCCGTGATCTGTCTTCGAGGTGAGGGAGCCGCGTTCTGTGCCGGCGCGGATCTCGACGTCGTCGGCGACCTCACTCGCGAGGAGGCGACCGCGTTCGCCGAACAGGGCCAGCGAGTCGCCAGGACGATCGAGGACTCGCCCGCGGTCGTGGTCGCGGCGATCGACGGCGCGGCGCGCGGCGGTGGGGTCGAACTCGCGCTCGCGTGTGATCTCCGGGTCGCCTCCCCGGCAGCGACGTTCGCCGAGACGGGGGTGCAACTCGGCCTGTTCGGCGCGTGGGGCGGCACCGTCCGCCTCCCACGGATCGTCGGCGAGGGCAATGCGATGGACCTCGCGCTCTCCGGGCGGACCGTCGACGCGGAGGAAGCACTCCGGATGGGGCTCGTCTCGCGGGTCACCGACGACCCCACAGGAGTCGCTCGCGAAGTGGCGGCGAACGACCGCGCCGCACTCGAACGGCTACAGCCGTTGCTCCGGAATCGGGGAAGCGACGCCGACCGCGAACGCGACGAGCGCGAGGCGTTCGCGGCGCTGGTCGCGCGGAACGCCGGCGTGCTCGGCGACGACTGAGATCGCGCGAACACGGCGGTCCGATGCTGACGGTGGTGGCGAGCGCGACCGACGGGCCGGTCAGGTCAGTCGCGGAGCCGCTCGCGCAGTACCGGCGGCAGCGTCGCCAGCACGTACGCAGTCATGGCTCCGAGACCGACCAGCACGCCCAGCCCCGGCAGGCCCGGACCGGGCGACGGCGGTTGGACGGTCGTGTTCCGGATCGTCGGGACGTCGCCCGGCACGCCGAACCGGCTGTCGAGTGGGTGGCTGGCGGTGCAGTCCGGACCGTAGCCGACGTTTCGCGTCCGAACCGTCCTGACATCGTCGGGACCCGCCTCGGGGATCCGGATACAGCTGTCCGCGAGCAGGGAGTTCGGTCGGTCGGTGGTGCCACGGACCGCGGGCGCGCCCGTCATCGTACCTCGGATCTCGACGTGTGTCATCCGCACGGCCTGCGCTCCCGAGGCCGCCGGCCGCCGGCCGGATCCCGGCGCGTCGATGGCGATCGCCGGCGTTCCGTCGAGGTGAGTCGTCAGCCGACAGCGCTCCATCCGCCCCGCGCCGGCGCTGCCGCGATAGACGACGAGCGCCGGGCACCGCTCCATCGCGTACGCCCGGACGTCGAGGTTGCTGAGTCGCGGACCCGCTTTGTCGAGACCCCCGGTCTCGACGCGGACGGCGCTCACGCCCTGGATCTCGCCGACCGTGAACGCGCCCGGCTGGCTCGCGGGCCACCGGCGTGCATCGAGGACGATGGTGGCTCCGTCACAGAACGATTCCGCGCCGCTGATCCGGACGGCCGTGTTGTTGTTGTTGACGAACCGACCTCCGATCACCTGGACGGCTCCTCGCGTCCGGGTGGCGTAGATGCCGTTCTCCCAGCCGTGAAGTACGGGATCGACGAACTGCACCACACCCCGGTTCGCGCGGCCGACGAACGCGCCCACGACGCCGCCGGCGACGTGGTTCGGGGGTGGGTCGGAGCCCACCCACGCGTGCGAGCCGGCGTTGGTGCCGCCGCGGGCACGGAGGCCGTCGATCCGGATGCTCGCCGATCTCGTTGCCGCGACCGGGCGCAGCAGCGCCCCCTGGTCGTCGTCGACGGCCTCGGCCACGCCACGATACGTGATGTCGCGAACGTCGAGGTGGCCGTCCGTGCGCAACAGCACCGAGACGGCGGCCCGGTCGGCGCGCTGATCGAAGGTGATTCCCTCGAACAGCCCGCGCGAGAGGCCGTGGATCTTCACCTCACACCGGAGGCCGCGGTCGAGTCGAAACACGGCCCGGGGACCGACGATACCGAAGACCCCGTCGGGAGCAATGTTGCACCCGTCCGTGAGGCGGTAGGTACCGGGCGGGAAGTCGAGAAGCACGCCGCCGAGATCGCCGGCGGCGTCGGCTCGTTCGAGCGCCGCGTTCACCGGTTCGTCCGAGCCGAGTCCGAGATACTCGACCGCGTTCACGACGCGATCGAACGACGGCGAGCCCGATCGCTGCGCGACCGATCGCTCGACCCCCGCGAGCGCGCGGTGGGCGGCCCGCGACGGCTGGCCCGGGGTTCGGAACCCGCCGTCGTCGGGAGCCGGGTTCCCGAGCCGCGCCATCGCGGGAGCTGGTGCATCGGTCGGCGTCGCGGCTCCCGCATCCGCGAGCGTCCCGGCGGTGGCGACCCCGACGCCGGCCCGGAGGAACGCCCGCCTCGCGATCGGGGCGTCCGCGTTCGGCGACCCGTCACTCACGCGGCGGCGCTCCCGTCGTCGAGCCACGTCCTTCCGGAATCGATCCCATCGCGACCGTCACACCTCCGGGACGCCGAGTGCGGAGAGCGAGACGACGTCCATGGTTCCGAGCGCGTACAGCGCTCCGACCGAGGCGAGCCACGCGACGAACCCGAGCACGGCGGCGGTCGCCCAGCCGCCGGGGTATCGGAGGGCGAGGACGACGATCCAGACGACGAGCGCCGACAGCGGGGCGACGATCGGCACGCGGCCGGCGTAGAGGGCGACGGCACCCCAGGCGACGGCCCCGGTCGCCGCCGTGAGGAACGCACTCTCCGGCGGGAGCGTGTCGTCCGCGACGAGTCGGAGGCCAACGAAGAGCACGCTCCCGCCGAGCAGCAGGCTCACCGCGATCGTGACGATCGTGTCGAGTATCGCCATCCATCACCCTGCTCGTGTCCGGCGAAGTTATCCCTTTGCCGTCCCGGCCGCGGCGATCGACTGGGGCGTGCCGGGCGATCGAGAACCGAACGGGTCGCCGGATCCGGAGCGGGCGCTGTCGAGTTCCGCAACGAAGGGCCGAGAGTCGAGGTTCGTCGAGTCAGTCGAGCGGTTCGGGCGCGGGCGGCATGTGACGTTTGTGCTCGCTTCGCGCGACCAGACTCTCGACGGTCTCGACGACTCCCTCCTCGACGTCGAGCTCGCGTACGGTCGCCGACTTCGAGAGCGGCCCGTCGACGTGGAGCGCGAGCACCGCGTCGAGAGTGTCGTAGCCGAGGCCCATCTCGTCCTCGTCGGTCTGGCCGACCCACATCCCTGCCGTGGGAGTCTTCTCCACGAGATCGTCGGGGACGCCGACGTACCGGGCGAGCTGGCGGACCTGCATCTTGTAGAGGTTGCCGATGGGGTTGCAGTCGACCGCTTGATCGCCGTACTTCGTGAAATAGCCCGCGAGCGCCTCGCTCCGGTTCCCGGTCCCGAGCGCGAGCCGGTTCTCGAGGTTGGCGGCGAAGTAGTTGAAGACCGCGCGCGTGCGGACGCGGACGTTGCCGACCGCCGTCGTGAGCGGCTCGGAGTCCGGTTCGGTGTCGAGGTCGGCCGGGAACGCCTCGCGGAACGACTCGACGACCGGTTCGATCGCGATCACGTCGTACGCGACGTCGAGATCCTCGGCGACGCGCTCGGCATCGCTCATGTTCGCCTCGTCGTTGACCTCGCTCGGCATCACCAGGCCGTGGAGCCCGTCGGTGCCGAGCGCCTCCACGGCCAGATACGCCGTCAGGGTGCTGTCGATCCCGCCGGAGAGCCCGAGCACCGCACCCTCCGCCCCCGCGTCGTCGACCGTCTCGCGGATGAACTGGACGATGTGTTCGCGGCGCGCGTCGAGTTCGGCTTCGGAAAAGGTGAGGTCGAGCGGTACGTCAGTCCCTGCGACCGCCTCTGCGTCTGGCATTGCTGGCTGTAAGCGTCCAACTCACTAATACCTGCCACCCGATCAGAGAAACTGGCCGTTCGGTCGCTTTCGTCACCGAGACCGCTCCGTTGAAAGCCAAGTTGCGCGACTCAGGCGAGCCGATCGAAGAGTTCGCGGCGTTCCTCGACGATCCGTTCGATCCGGTCCTTGTACGCATCGAGGTCGTCTGGGTCGCTCCCTTTTTGCTGGCTCATGGCTGTATATTGGTAGTACTGTCTCGGCCCACCATCAATGCTCCGGCAGCCGAGACTCGTCGATATCACCGGTTTCGAACCATGCTGCGAGTTCGTCGACGTCGAACTTCCCGGCCCGCCGCACGACACGTGCGACCTGTTCGTTGTCAGAGGGTGGCTCGATGTCGTTCTCTCGAAGATAGTTTTCGGTCACAGCCCATGCCGTCCGCTTGTTCGCATCCTCGAAGACATGGGCACTCTCGATTTTCCAGAGTAGCGTCGCTGCCCGGTGGTATGGGTCGTCGTGCTCGGCAGCCGGTTCGAGCACTTCGCGGCGGAGCGTGCGCTTTGGAGCCGCCGTCATCGTTCCCGAATATTTGAGATCGTATATCTCCTCGATCCTGTCGTGGGCGGCGATGATTTCCGCCGGTGTCGGGAGATCGTGGGTCATCGAAGTCGTATCGGCTCTCTCTCTCTCTCCGCGATTGGTTCCCGCTGTGAGATAAATCTACGGGGAGGCGATGGTGAATAGCAACAGGTTGTGCGCCCCGGGACCGAGTCCGACGGCGGCGACCGCTCCAAGGAGGAGATAGCCCTCGGCGGGCTCGTCGCGGACGTACCCGGCGAGGAGGAAGACGACGGCCGCCGCGAGCGCGAGTTTGACGAGGACGAACAGCCAGGCCGCGCCGAGAACCGGTGCCGTCGGGAGATCGGCGGCGAACGTGATGATCGCCCGCGAGATCGGCGACTGCTCGCCGAAACCCAGTACGTCGATCCCGACCGCGGTCGAGACGCCATCGAGCGCGTGCCCGAACACCGCGAGCGCGCCGACACCGCCGGTGATCCGGGTTTCGGGGGCGACGCGCCGCAGGCCACTCCAGACGATGGCCGCCAAGACCACGGCGATCACGAGGCCGACCGACGGCCACGCCACCGTGAGGCCCTGGCGCGTCTCCACGCCGAACGCGAACGCCCACCCGACGGCCGCAATCGCGGCCGCGCTCCCCACGAGCGCGACGATCCCCGGCACCGACGGCGGCCGCCACCGATCCGCAGGAAACCCGGCCGCCGCCGTGGCCGCCCACACCGCGCCCGCGAGCACCGCGATCGAGACGTACACCGTCGGCGAGCCGAAAAACGGGGCCACGCTTCGGGGCACCGCCTCGACCTGATAGAGCACGTAACAGCTCGATCCGGCGACCATCCACGGTCCGAACGCGACCACCACCTGGTCGGTGACCTGCGGTGCGACCCGTCGGAGCGCGAGGACGACGCCGACGAGCGCGGTCGCCAGCACGAGGAGGACGCCGGGCGGCGGGAGCGTCGACCCCTCGGGAAGCAGCTGGACGGGAACCATGACCGACGGGGCGGCCGGCGGCGGCGAAAGGGTTCCGATCGCCGGAGGCGCAGAGTTTTGTCCGTGGCTCCGCTCGCCCCCGCATGGACCGCGCCGCCTTCGCCGCGAAAATCGACCACACCATCCTGGGGCCCGAAACCACACCGCGCGACGTCGAGCGAGTCGTGGGAGAGGCCGACGAGTACGGGATGAACGCCTGCGTACCGCCGTGTTATCTCGACACCGCGAGCGAGACCGCTCCTGAAACGACGCTCGCCACCGTGATCGGGTTCCCGCACGGCCAGCACGCCCCCGCAACGAAGCGCATCGAGGCGGTCCGGGCGTGGGAGGACGGCGCGGACGAGCTCGACGTGGTGATCAACGTCGGCCGGCTCCGCGCGGACGAGGACGACGCCGTGACGTCGGAGCTCGCCGAGGTGGTGGCCGCGGTGCCGCTCCCGGTGAAGGTCATCATCGAGGCCCCCCTGCTGAGCGACGACGAGAAGCGCCGTGCGTGTGGCTGTGCGGTCGACGCCGATGCTGACTTCGTTAAGACTTCGACTGGATTCGCAGAGGGGGGTGCGACGGTCGCCGACGTCGAACTCATGAGCGAGTTCCTCCCGGTGAAAGCAAGCGGCGGCGTCGGCAGCTACGAGGCGGCGAAAGCGATGCTGGAGGCGGGTGCGGAGCGGATCGGTGCGTCGAGCGGCGTCGCGCTCGTCGAAGGGTTCGAGGACGGCGAGTGAGGCCTGGTCGTCGCTCGGGTGGTGAGCGATACACGATCGTGGCGACGAGCGAAACCGGTTGAAGTCGATCGTTCTTCAAAAGCGGAACTGATGGCCGATAGTTCCCCACCGTCAAGTATATGTAGCGGCGATTCTTCGACACGGGAAGTCGAATCGATGTCGAAGGGAGAAACGGTCACCGTCGCGGAGGTGCTCGATCGCATCCCGATCGGCGCGTTCCACCGCCGGCTGCTCGCGGTCTGTGGCAGCGCGTGGGCGCTCGACGGGATGGAGGTCATCATCATCAGTTTCACCCTTCCTGTACTGATCGAGGCGTGGACGCTCTCGGGGCTCTCGGCCGGGCTGCTCGGCTCGGCGAGCCTGATGGGGATGGTGCTCGGCAACTGGGGCTGGGGCTGGTACGCCGACCGGCACGGCCGCCAGGTCGCCTTCCAGTGGACAGTACTGGTCTACGGCGTCTTCACCGGATTGACCGCGCTCGCGGTCGGCTTCTACTCGGGGTTCGCGCTGCGCTTTCTCACCGGTGTGGGCCTCGGCGGCGCGCTCGCGGTCGATACGTCCTACCTCTCCGAGCACCTACCGACCGACCGCCGAGGTCGCTATCTCGTCTACCTCGACGCGTTCTGGCCGGTGGGCTACGTTCTCGCGGTGGTGCTCGCGTGGGTCTTCCTCGCCGCGCTCCCCTCTGGAGGGATGATCTCGTTGCCGGTCGTGGGTGCGGTCGCGGGCTGGCGGCTGCTGTTCGCGGCCGCCGCGTTCCCCGCACTCCTCGTGTTCGTGATCCGCTCACAGCTCCGCGAGACCCCCTACTACCTCGCGCGCACCGGCGACGTCGAGGCCGCGAACGAGCGCCTCGCGGCGATCGCCGAGGAGAACGGCGAGGCGGACACGCCGCCTGCGGTCGAGGGCGTCGAATCGTCCGCCGCCGCGAGCGTCTCGCGACTGTTCGCGCCGGACATCCGCCGGCAGACGCTGATGATCGCGGCGGCGTGGTTCGCGATCAACTTCGGCTACTACGGCGTGTTCATCTGGCTGCCCCAAACCGTGGGCGCGGCGGGCGTGGTCGGCAACGTCTACGGCTACTTCCTGCTCGTCGGCCTCGTCCAGTTCCCCGGCTACTTCAGCGCGGCCTATCTGGTCGAGAAGATCGGTCGCAAGCCAACGCTCGGGAGCTACCTCGTGCTCTCGGGCGTCTTCACGTTCGTGTTCGCCACGTCGATGCCCGGCGTCTCGCTGTTCGGCCTCGGCCTCTCGGGCTTTTGGCCCTTCTTCGGTGGGCTGCTCGCGGCGAGTTTCTTCTCGCTCGGAGCGTGGGGCGCGATCTACGCCTACACGCCCGAGCTGTTCCCGACCGAGGCGCGCGCGACCGGCAACGGCTTTGCGGGCGGGGTCGGCAAGATCGCGGCCGTCATCGGCCCGATCCTCGCGGGTGCGTTGGTCGAAAGCGGCTATCTCGCCGCGCTCGTCCCGCTCGCGATCGCGTTCGCGGCGGGCGGGATCGTGGTGCTGGCGTTCGGCCGCGAGACGCGGGGCGAGCCGCTCCAGTAAACCGACTCGTCCGCATCGTGGCGAGATGGCGGCACGAATCGTGATCGACACACCGCGGCGGTCCTGTGGTGGCGGTCGCGATTCGTACTCATCCAGCCAGCGCTGAGACGGCCCTCGACCGTCAAGGGAGTAGATTTTTAATAAAGTGTTTATAATACTGGACATGGGGGCAAGTTCATCAGATCTTCGACCAGACACTATTGCTCGTGGGACAGCGATTCTCGCTGCTTTCTATCTCACAGGTGGCCTACTGTGGCTTCTCCCGTCAGAAGGATATACAACAGTACGTCTTCTCTTCTTTTTGTCTATACTCGCCTGTGGCTGGATTGGGACATTCGGCGTTCTTCAACAACGACGATCACTATTAGCAATGAGTGTGGGTGGGCTCGTACTACTCGGATTCTGGCAGGCTGTCCTGTGGGTATTCATGATCCCAACTGCACTTGTTCTCCTTATCTCCGGTCTTGCCACGAGTCGAATACCGAACACAAACAGCATATAATCATACGTCTCATCCCTGTCAGCAGACACTCTCTGCTGACGGGTAGTACTCCGGCATGATCTAGAAGGTCCTCGAATAGAACGGACCTTTATCGCTGGCGAGTACTTGGTGCGGGCATGAATCCGGACGAAACGGCCGCCACGCAGAACCAGTTGGAGACTCCGGAGCCGATCGTTCGACCGTTCGGCTACGTGGCTGACGAACCGATCGTCCGTCGGATCGGCGAGCGGGAACTGTTTCTCGGCAACGAGATCGCCGCCGATCCTGCGCGTCACGAGCGAACGTTCGAGTTCGTCCTCTCTGCCACCACGGACGAACAGCCGCTGACGACTCACCACCATCCGCTCGACGACGGTCCTGACAACGACTGGCCGACGTTCGAGGCCGCGGTGGATGCTGCACGAGCGCTCTACCGACGTGACGGCTCACTACTGATCCATTGCAAGGCCGGGATCTCGCGGAGCAGCGCGCTCGTGGCGACGACGATCGCCGCGGAGGAGGATCAGCGGCTCGACGACGCGTTCGCCATCGTCCACGGCGCTCGCCCGCACGCGGTCGTGCATCCGGCACTCCACGAATCGGCGGTGATATATCTGGCCGCCAGGCGATAGTCGTCCTCGTTCGAAAGACGACGCGAGACCCACTCCGGGAGGACGAATCGTCACCCAGAAGAGCGAGTCGTCGCGCTTTTTGCCGCGCACGCCCGAGGACCGACGAGAGCGGATGGCCAGCTACCACCTCGAAACCTACGGCTGCACCGCGAACCGCGGGGAGAGCCGCGCGATCGAGCGCCGGCTCCGCGACGGCGGCCATCACCCGGTCGACGGCCCCAAAGCGGCCGACGTGGCCATCCTCAACACCTGCACCGTGGTCGAGACAACCGAGACCAACATGCTCAGTCGGGCGCGCGAACTCGAAGCCGAGACTGCAGACCTCGTCGTCACCGGCTGCATGGCGCTCGCTCAGGGCGAGGAGTTCGCCGACCTCGACGCCACGGTCTGTGGCTGGGACGAGGTGCCCGAGGTCGTGCTGAACGGCGAGTGTCCGACGACGACCCCCGGCACGGAACCGATCCTCGACGGCGTGGTGGGGATCCTCCCGATCGCCCGGGGCTGCATGAGCGACTGCTCGTACTGCATCACCAAGCACGCCACCGGCAAGATCGACTCGCCGCCAGTAGAGGAAAACGTCGAGAAAGCCCGCGCGCTGGTCCACGCCGGCGCGAAGGAGATTCGCGTTACTGGTCAGGACACCGGCGTGTACGGCTGGGACGACGGCGAACGGAAGCTCCACGAACTCCTCGATCGGATCTGTGCCATCGACGGCGACTTTCGGGTACGTGTGGGGATGGCGAACCCGAAAGGCGTCCACGGCATCCGCGAGGAGGTGGCCGACGTGTTCGCGGACAACGAGAAGCTCTACAACTTCCTCCACGCACCGGTCCAGAGCGGGAGCGACGAAGTATTGGGAGAGATGCGCCGCCAGCACCAGGTGCGCGAGTTCCGCGAGGTGGTCGAAGCCTTCGACGACCGCCTCGATCACTGGACGCTCGCGACCGACTTCATCACGGGCTTCCCGACCGAGACCGACGCCGATCACGAGGCGTCGATGGAGCTCCTCCGCGAGACCCAGCCCGAGAGAATCAACGTCACGCGCTTTTCGAAGCGGCCAGGCACCGACGCCGCCGGCATGAAGGGCCTCGGTGGCACGAAAAAGAAGGAGCGCTCGAAGGCGATGTCCGACCTGAAGATGGACGTCGTGGGTGCGGCCTACGAGTCGATGGTCGGCGAGCGCCACGAGGTGCTGGTCGTCGAACCCGGTACTGAGGAGTCGGTCAAGTGCTACGACGAAGCCTACCGCCAGGTCATCATCCAGAACGCACCCGAGTACGGCGTCGAACCGGGGGACCTCCTCACCGTCGAGATCACCGGTCAGAACACGGTGTACGCGTTCGGCGAACCGGTTTGAGTCGGTCGTGGCAGACGACCGGTCGGGAACAGTGCGGGGAGAAAACACTTACCACATCCTTCCGTTGGAGAAAGCGATGGCTCCGACGAGGCGCGACGCCCTCCGCACCGCTGCGCTGCTCTGCGGCCTCGGCGGACTCGCCGGCTGTGCCGCCGAAGACACGCCGTCCGCGAACGAGACGAATCGGAGAGACGGCGAGGCGACGGCGCGCACGGGGACCGAATCGACGGCACGGAGCCCAACGGACGCCGAACCGACGACGGTCAACCTGACGTCGACCCCAACGGCGACCGAACAACCGCCGACCGAACCGCCACAACCCGATGAGACGGCGAAACCCGAACAATCGACCGACGCCACGACGGACGCGACCTCCAGCCACGAGACGTCGCCGAAGTCACCCGACGCACCGCCACCCGATGGCCAGGTCCGATCGATCGGCGGCGTTCGGGTCGCCGTGTCGAACCCGGTCGCCAGGAAGGCGGTCACCTACCAGCCTATCCTGGGATCGGGCGGCGTCCTCGTTCGGCCCGACCGGCAGTTCGTCGTCGCCGCAGTGCGGAGCGCTACGGGGGATGAATTCGACGCTGGTGCGCCACCGGGACTCGGTTCGTTCTCACTGATTGCTGACAGCGGGACGTTCTCGGCCGTCGGCACCGAGGCACAGACGACCGATGCGTACAACCGGGGAAGCCTCGCCGGGCGCGGGACGGTCGGCTACGCCGCCAGCAGGGCGGAATACCGATCCGTCGGCTGGGTCGTTTTCGAACCACCGTCGCCGCTCGAAACCGGGAAAGCGCAGATCCGCTGTCGACACGGCGGCGAGACGGCGACGTGGTCGCTGCCGAGCGGGGCCGTCGAGACGCTTGCCAAACCTGCACCGTCGTTCGAACTCCGATCGTTCGACGCCAAGCGGAACGGCAGCGTCGAACTCTCGTTCGTCGCCGCGAACACGTCGGATGTCGACGGCGAGTTCCTCGCAGCGGTCTACTGGCCGACGACCGCCATCGCCGACGACGACGAGTCCATCGTCGTCCGGCGCGAGGTGGCGGCCGGCGACCGCGTCGAGTGGTCGAAGACCGTCAGCACCAGTGCGACCGGCGGCAGCGAGGACGGCACCGTCACGGCGCGGATCGATGGCGTCGTCACGGGCGAGGCAAGCGTTGCAGTCCCCCGAACGACGGTCTAGCCGAGCGTTTCGTGGCTGCTCGCCCTGCAAGCTTATCGGTGTTCGTCGCGTCGATTGTGACCGCATGTCACGTAGCGAGCGCGAGTACACCGTTGATCACCGACTGAGCGATCGCGACGAGAACATTCACAGCGCGTGGGACAACAGCCTCGATCCCGCGCTGACCGTCGAGCCGGGCGACGTCGTCCGGTTCGAGTGCCGCGACGCGGTCGACGGCCAGATCGACGTCGAGACCACCGTCGCGGACGTCCCGGACGTGAGTTTCGATCCCGTCCACCCGCTCACGGGCCCGGTCGCGGTCGAGGGCGCGGAGCCGGGCGACGTCCTCGAAGTCGAACTCCTCGACTGCCAGCACAAGGGCTGGGGGTACAACGTCTTCTTCCCCGGCGAGATGGGGCTCGGACTGCTGCCCGACGATTTCGAGGAGCCAGGCCTCCACATCTGGGATCTGGAGGGCGACGTCGGCCAGTTCGTGAACGGCATCGAGATCCCGCTCGACCCGTTCCCGGGGACCATCGGGGTCGCGCCAGGCGAGGACGGTGAACACGACACGCTCCCGCCGCGCGACGTCGGCGGGAACATGGACGTCAAACACCTCACCGAAGGCTCGACACTCTTCTTGCCTGTCGAAGTCGAGGGCGGCCTGTTCTCGACCGGCGACTGTCACGCGGCCCAGGGCGACGGCGAGGTCTGCGTGACGGGGATCGAAGCGCCGATGTTCGTGACCGCACGGTTCGACGTGCGCTCGGACATGGCGATCGAACAGCCCCAGTTCCGAACTGGAGGGCCGTTCACCCCCACCGGCGTCGACGAACCGATGTACGGGACCACGGGCATCAGCGACGACCTCATGACGGCGACGAAGAAGGCAGTACGGCACATGATCGACCACCTCCACGACGAGCGCGGGCTGACCCGGGCGGAGGCGTACATCCTGTGTTCGGCCGCGGTCGATCTGAAGGTCAGCGAGGTCGTGGACGCTCCGAACTGGACGGTCTCGGCGTACCTCCCCGAGAGCATCTTTCCGGAGTAGTCGTCACTGGCGGCTCCCGTTGGGTGAGGGTTCACCGTCGTCGGGCGGCTCCTCGGGTCGACGAACCAGCCGATCGGCGTCCGGATCCGCCTTCCACTCGTCGAGTTCCTTCGGGTCGAGATGAACGAACACGTCGTCGACCCGGTCGAGCGCGCGGATCGACTCGACGACCGCGCTCTCGATCGCGTGGGCATCTCTCAGCGTGCGGTCGCCCTCGACCTCGATGTGGAGGCTGACGTCGATCTCCGGACCCACGTAATGGGCGATCACGTCGTGTGCGCCCTCGACGTCCGGATGGGCGAGCGCGCGCCTGAGGATTCTGGCCTGGAAGTCCTCGGAGGGCGCGCCACCGACGAGATACGGCAGGTTGTCCCGGACGACCTCGACGCCCGTGTAAAGAATTCCCACCGAGACGATCGCGGCCGCGAGCGGGTCCAGTAGTGGAAAGCCGAGTCGTGCGCCGAGCACGCCACAGAGCGCCGCGCCCGCGGTCAGCACGTCGTTGCGGTTGTCGAGCGCGGTGGCGGTCAGTGCGGGCGAGTCGTGGGTTCGACCGGCGGCGAGACAGTACCGATACAGTCCGAACTTGCCGATCGCCGCGCCCCCGAGCACCGCGACCGCGATCGGGCTGCCGGTGGCGGTCACGTCACCGGACCCGATCGCGGTGAGCGACCGCCACAGAACTGTGCCGCCGGTCAGAAAGACCGCGAGCGCGATCGCAAGTGCGACGAACGGCTCGATCCGCTCGTGACCGTGCGGGTGTTCGCTGTCGGGTGGCTGGGTCGTGAGGTAGAGCCCGCCGAGCACGACGGCGGCGTAGCCCGCATCCACGAGGGAGTTCGCGGCCTCCGAGCCGACCGCGAGGCTCCCGGTGGTGACCCACGCCGCCCCCTTGACCGCGACGAGCACGACGTTCGCGGCGAGCACGAGCAGCCCGACCCGCCGGACCGCGGCCGCGCGACTCATCGTCGACGGTTGGCGAGCGGTCGGCATAGACGCTTCGACACCGCGCGTGCGGGGATGTGACCTCACTCGACGACGATCGCCTCGTCGGGCCCGGGGTCGCGAACGTCGTCCTGATCGGCGAACGCGTCGTGGAGGTGATCGTAGGTGTCCTCGATCGCCTCGACGATCACCTTCGTGTCGCTCACCACCGGCATGAAGTTGGTGTCGCCCGCCCAGCGCGGGACGACGTGGGTGTGGAGGTGATCGCCGATCGAGCCGCCGGCCGAATCCCCGAGGTTCATCCCGGTGTTCGCCCCGTCGGGATCGAGTCCCTCGTCGATCGCCGCGAGCGTGCGCTGGACGAGCCGCGAGTGATCGAGGAGTGCCTCGTCGTCGAGATCGGGGTACGAACCGGTGTGGCGGTAGGGAATCACCATCGCGTGACCCGGATTGTACGGGGCGTTGTTCAGGAGGCAGAAGGCGTGCTCGCTCCGGGCCACGATGCGGGATTCGCGGTCCGCATCGCGTTCGGGGAGATCACAGAACGCACACCCGTCCGGGTCGCCGTCGCGCTCGACCCACTCGATGCGCCACGGGGCGAACATCTGGTCCATACGGGAACTGGACGGCGGTGCGCCTTAGACGCTTCCGGATGAATCGGTCGCAGGGCACATCTTATATAATTCTTTCGGCCGTTTTCGATTGTTTCGGTCGCGATGAACGGTTGAACGATGATCGCCGCAATGGGATGCAGAGCACCGTTCCCGGCGTATTTGGCGTTTCTGGCCGTTGAAACGTCGGAACAGAGCATAACGGAATCGGTGGTTTATGTCCCTCTCCTCCTGAGCATCTGTCGATGTCAACCCGCACCGATGCTGCCGACGGCGTCAGCGAATCCTGCGACGTCTGCGAGCGCGACACGACACACAGCGTCTCGATCGAGCTGCGGACCGAGAGCGGCAAGGCGGAGAACGCGGAGTTCTCGCGCGAACCCTATCGGATCAGCGAGTGCATGATCTGCGGCGACGAGACGGCGCTGCGGATGAACAACGCGTAATCGGGCCTTCTCCACGCCACCGCCACGACGGAGCAGCCCGTGGCTCGTGATCGATTCGTCCACCACAGCCACGGGACCGGGCGGCGACCGCGCTCCTCTCGAAGGTGGTTTGAAGCTCGGTGTCCGAACCAGGGTATGAACGCGCGCGACGGGACCGTTCGCCTGGCGACGCGGGGCTCGGATCTCGCCCTTCGTCAGGCGGCGACGGTGAAAGAACGCCTCGAAGCCCGCCGCCACACGGTCGAGCTGGTCGAGGTCGACACGAAAGGCGACCAGCTCCGCGACGAACTCATCCACCGGCTCGGCAAGACCGGCGCGTTCGTCCGCGCGCTCGACGAGCGGGTGCTCGACGGCGACTGTGACGCCGCGGTCCACTCGATGAAGGACGTCCCAACCGAGAGCCCCACAAACCTCGTGATCGCTGGCGTCCCCCAGCGCGCCACGCCCGGCGATCTACTCCTCACGCCCGACGGAACACCGTTCGACGATCTCTCCGAGAGCAGCGTCGTCGGCACGTCGAGCCTCCGGCGGAAGGCGGAGCTGCTCGCGGTGCGGCCCGATCTCGACGTCCGGCCACTCCGGGGGAACGTCGACACTCGAATCGAGAAGCTGCTCGCGCCGCACCGCCAGCGCGAACACGAACGGCGGATGGAGGCCGCGAAAGCGGACGAGGAGGGGGACGAGAGCGGCAAGGACGATGACGGCGAGAGTGCGGACGACCTGCCGGCGTACGACCGCACGCCTCAGGAGTGGTTCGACGACCTGAACGAGATCGAGCGCCGGTCGCTCGAGCGTGAGACCGAGACCGAATTCGACGCCATCGTGCTCGCGGCGGCGGGACTGGAGCGTGCGGGTCTCGCCCGCCACGTTCCGACCGAGGAGCTGCCGACCGACGAGTTCGTTCCAGCGCCCGGCCAGGGCGCACTCGCGATAACGGCCCAGGACGGCGACCTCGCGGAAACGCTGCACGAGGTGCTGGATCACCCCCGAACGCGGGTCGAGACCACGGTCGAGCGAGTGGTTCTGGAGGAGCTCGGCGGCGGGTGTGTCGCGCCGATGGGCGCACACGCGGTGATCCAGGGCGAGTACGTCCGGGTCGCGGTCCGCGTGCTGAGTCGGGACGGCACCGAGGAGGTGGCCGCGACCCGCGACCTCCCGATCGAACGCCATCCGACGGCAGCGCGCGAGCTCGCCGCCGAACTCGCCGACCGGGGCGCGGCCGATCTGATCGACGAGGCCCGGGCGGACGAGGAACGGGAGGCGAAACGCGCGGAATGACCGACGCCGACACCGGGTCCGCGGCCGAAACGTCCGACGGAGCCGACTCGAACGGCGTGGTCCACCTCGTGGGGAGCGGCCCCGGCGATCCCGAGCTCCTGACGCTGAAAGCGCGCCGACTCATCGACGAGGCCGACGTCGTACTCCACGACAAGCTCCCCGGCCCCGAGATCATCGAGACCATCCCCGAAGGGAAGCGCGAGGACGTCGGCAAGCGCGCGGGTGGCGAGCGCACCAGTCAGGAGTACACCAACGAGCGCCTCGTCGAGCTCGCGCGCGAGGGGAATCAGGTAGTTCGGCTGAAGGGCGGCGATCCGTTCGTGTTCGGCCGTGGGGGCGAGGAGGCGGCCCATCTCGCCGAGCACGGCGTCGAGTTTCGGGTGGTGCCTGGCGTGACCTCGGCGCTCGCCGTCCCCGCACTCGCGGGCATCCCCGCGACCCACCGCGAGCACGCCTCGTCGGTCTCGGTCGTGACCGGCCACGAGGACCCCACGAAAGAGGAATCGGCAGTCGACTGGAACGCGCTGGCTGCCACCGGTGGAACGATCGTCGTGCTGATGGGCGTCGGCAAACTGCCCGAGTACACCGCAGCACTCCGTGAGGCCGGGATGCGTGGTGAAGTGCCGGTGGCGCTGGTCGAGCGCGCGAGCCGACCCGACGAACGGGTCGTGACCGGCACGCTCGAAACGATCACCCGAGTCGCCGACCGCGAGGACGTCGAACCGCCCGCCGTCACCGTCATCGGCGAGGTGGCCGGCGAGCGCGACCGGGTGCGGGAGTTCCTCCGACGATGAAGGTCGCGGTGTTCCGGCCGGCCGACGAGCGGATCGAACAGGCGACCGAACTCCTCGAATCGCTCGGCGTCGAGCCGGTGGCGGACCCGATGCTCGCGATCGAATCCACGGGAGCCGTGCCGCGAGCGGACGCCGAGTACACGATCCTGACGAGCAAGACCGGCGTCGAGATCGTCGCCGACGCCGGATGGGAACCCGACGGATCGGTGTGTGCGATCGGCACCGCGACCGCCGACGCGCTCCGGGCGGCGGGCTATCAGGTCGATCGCGTCCCCGACGAGTTCTCTTCGGCAGGTCTCGTGGCTCATCTCGCCGAGGACGTGCCTGGCGCGCGCGTCGAGGTCGCCAGAAGCGATCACGGCTCGGCGGTACTCACCGACGGGCTCGCCGAGCACGGCGCGTACGTCCACGAGACGATCCTCTACGAACTCGCTCGCCCGCCGGACGCAGGCCGCTCGACCGAGCTCGCCGCTTCGGGGGATCTCGGGGCCGCACTGTTCACCTCCTCGCTCACGGTCGAGCACTTCCTCGACACGGCCGCCGATCGTGGAATTCGTGAGGCGGCGATCACGGGGTTGGAGGGCGCGGTCGTCGGGGCCATCGGCGAGCCGACCCGGCTGACCGCGGCAGCCGCGGGGATCGGGGTCGATGTCGTGCCCTCGGAGGCGTCGTTCGAGGCCCTGGCCCGCGAGACGGCCGAGCGACTTCCTGGTTAGTACGGGTCGTCCTCCGGAACTCCGCTGCCAGCTGCTAAGAGCGTCAGGCGTCGTTTCGAGCTCTGCCCAGGAGCGAACGGTAAAACAGGCCGGCCACACAACGATGGAACAGCTACAGGACAGCAGGTAGCAGCGGTAGAGGATGACTTAGCTCGTTGTAGATGTCACGTCAGTGTTTGCTCCATCCGACTCCGGTGGCCTGTACCCGTTCTTTGAGAAGTGGGTGAGTGCTGCACCAGCAAATACACCGACTGCAACTGGCAACGAGATAGTGGCAAACAAGCGCAGAACCATTGCTGTCGTCGCAAGAACGCTGAACCCGCCAAAGCTCCCGAGGACAAACGCCCCCGCCACTACCACCCACGCTACGATGAGAGGTATCGTCGTACCAGCCACGACTGCCCCGCAGAACTGCCGGTACTCATAGCGAAGGTCAAGCTGTCGGCTCGCATAATACCCGAAGCCGACCGCGAGGGCTACCATCAGAAGTGCTCCAACGGTATCTATTCCATAGATGTACAGTATCGTTGATTGTCCAACCGTTCCGAACATCGGTAGCCAGCTCGGAGGCCCACCCTCGAACGAGCCATCGAGAAGAATCCCCGGTACAGTTTTCACAACCGCACTCAGGACACCAATCACACCGGCGAGTATGGCGACACGTTTGCTGTCCATAGTGGGACCAAGTCCCATTTTGCAATAAACCTATTGACGACATGCCACGAACGTGGCGACACCGAGCGAGAGCTACCGGGGCCCGGGAGGCCATTCGACACCGCCATCCAGGCCGGAGGTTTAAACGCGATTGCGACGTACCCGACACCGATGGGTGGTCCGGTCCCCGAACTCGACGCACGTGCGGTGGCCTGTGCCGACCGGCTCCGCGACGCCGACTCCGTCCTGGTCGCATCTCACATCGACGCCGATGGGCTGACGAGCGCCGCGATCGCCGCAAGCGCGCTCGAACGCGCCGAAGTCCCGTTCGAGGTCGTTTTCGAAAAGCAGCTCGACGCCGACGCGATCGCCGCGATCGCTGAGCGCGGGTTCGAGACCGTGCTGTTCACCGACTTCGGCAGCGGCCAGCTCGATCACATCGCCGAACACGAGGCCAGCGGTGCGTTCACACCGGTGATCGCCGATCACCACCAGCCCGCCGACGCCGATACCGAATACCACCTGAATCCGCTGCTCGTCGGCCTCGACGGATCGTCGGAGCTCTCGGGGGCGGGGACGACGTACGTTCTCGCGCGAGCGCTGGCGGAGCGTGACGGTGACACGAGCGGGGAGGCGACGACGGACAACCGCGATCTCGCCGGGCTCGCGGTCGTCGGCGCGGTGGGCGATATGCAGGCGAGCGACGGCGAGCTCACGGGCGCGAACGGGGCGATCGTCGCCGAGGGCTGCGAAGCGGGCGTCGTCGAGGAGGCCACCGACCTCGCGCTCTACGGCAAGCAGACGCGGCCGTTGCCGAAACTGCTGGAGTACGCGACCGACGTGCGGATCCCGGGGATCTCGGGGAGCGAGCGCGGGGCACGCGAGTTCCTCTCGGGGCTCGGTCTCGATCTCGAAGACGGCGACGGCTGGCGGCGGTGGGTCGACCTCGACGACGGCGAGCGCCAGGCGGTGGCGAGCGGGCTCGTCCAGCGCGCGGTCGAGCGCGGCGTCCCCGCCGGACGGATCGACGACCTCGTGGGCACGACCTACACGTTGGCCGAGGAACCGACGGGCACCGAACTCAGAGACGCGAGCGAGTTCTCGACCCTGTTGAATGCCACCGCCCGCTACGACCGCGCGGACGTGGGCCTCGCGGTCTGTCTCGGCGATCGCGACGCGGCGCTCGACCGGGCGCGACGCCTGCTCTCGAACCACCGTCGGAACCTCGCGACCGGGCTCGACTGGGTGAAGCGAACGGGAGTGACGGGCGAGGAGCACCTCCAGTGGTTCGACGCGGGCGAGGAGATTCGCGAGACGATCGTGGGGATCGTCGCCGGGATGGCGCTCGGAGCCGACGCGACGCGCTCGGATCGACCGATCATCGCATTCGCGGCGAAGAGCGACACGGAGAGCAAGGTCTCGGCCCGCGGGAGCCATCGCTTGGTGCGAGAGGGGCTCGACCTCTCGGCGGTGATGGGCGAGGCCGCCCGCGCACTCGGGGGCGACGGCGGCGGTCACGACGTCGCCGCCGGGGCCACCATCCCGGCGGACGAGAAGGAGGGGTTCGTCGAGCGCGCGGACGCGATCGTGGCCGACCAGCTCGGCTGAGTCGCGGCCCGCTGGTCGAGATCAGGCGTGTTATGGGCCACCCCTCGGTAGCACGGGGCGATGAGCGCGAGTCAGACCCTCCTGTACGGGGTGATCGCGGTCGCGGCCACCGCCGGCGTCTGGAAGGGGAGCAGCCTGCTGGAGCGCGCCAGCGACCGGCTGTCGGCACACTACGGCCTGCCGGCGGTCGTCCAGGGTGCGATCGTCGCGGCGATCGGATCGAGCTTCCCCGAACTCTCGGCGACCGTGCTCTCGACGCTGCTCCACGGCGAGTTCGAACTCGGCGTGAGCGCGATCGTCGGCTCCGCGGTGTTCAACGTCCTGGTGATCCCGGCGCTCAGCGGCTTCTTCAGTTCCGGAGACCTGGAGGCGGATCGCACGCTCGTGTACAAGGAGGCCCAGTTCTACATGCTCGCGGTCGCGGGGCTGCTGATCACGTTCGCGCTCGCGGTCATCTACAACCCGACCGCACCGGGATCGCTCGTCGGCACCGTCACGCGGCCGCTCGCGCTCGCGCCGCTCGGACTGTACGCGCTGTACGTGTTCATCCAGTACCAGGACGTCGTGGAGTACGAGCCGGCGGAGCCAGGCGAGGAGATCGACGCCGTGCGGGAGTGGGCGGTGCTCGCGGCGAGCCTCGTGCTCATCGTGATCGCGGTCGAGGGCCTGGTGCAGGCGGCGCTCGGGTTCGGCGAACTGTTCGACACGCCGAGTTCCCTCTGGGGGCTGACCGTCGTCGCGGCCGGCACCAGCCTGCCCGACGCGTTCGTGAGCGTCCAGGCCGCTCGGCGGGGTGAGGGCGTCACCAGTCTCGCGAACGTGCTCGGGAGCAACACGTTCGATCTGCTCGTCGCCGTGCCCGCGGGCGTGCTGGTCGCCGGCACCGCGCCGATCGACTTCGCCGCCACCGTCCCGATGATGGGGTTTCTGACCGTCGCGACGCTGGTGCTGTTCACGGTGCTCAGAACCGACCTGACGCTCACCGAACGGGAGGGGTACGTCCTGCTGGGCGTCTACGCGGCGTTCGTCGCGTGGCTCGTGCTCGAAACCGTCGACGTCACGGCGCTGATTCCCGGAATGTGAGACGGAGAGAAGAACCCTGCAGCGTCGTTACTCGATGTTGTCGGCGATGACGTCGGCGAACTCGCTGGTGGCGAGCTTCTCGCCGCCCTCGATCTGGCGGTGGATGTCGTAGGTGACCTGCTTCGAGGAGATGGTGGCCTCGACGGCGTCGTAGACCTTCTGGGCGGCGTCGTTCCAGCCGAGCTCCTGGAACAGGATGCGGCCCGAGAGGATCAGCGCGGTCGGGTTGGCCTTGTCCTTGCCGGCGTGTTTGGGCGCGGAGCCGTGGACCGGTTCGGCGACCATCCGGCCGTCGCCGATGTTCGCGCCGGGCGCGATCCCGAGCCCGCCGATCTGTGCGCCGGCCGAATCCGAGAGGTAGTCGCCGTTGAGATTCGGCATCGCGAGGACGTCGTAGTCACTCGTGCGAGTGAGGATCTGCTGGAGCATGTTGTCCGCGATCCGGTCGTTGACCACGAGCGTGTCCTCGGGGGCCTCGCCGTCCTCGTCCTCCCAGAGGGTGTCCTCGGTGATGACCTCGTCGCCGTACTCCTCCTCTGCGACCTCGTAGCCCCAGTCACTGAACGCGCCCTCGGTGAACTTCATGATGTTGCCCTTGTGGACCAGCGTGACCGAGTCGCGGTCGTGATCGAGCGCGTAGTCGATCGCCTTCCGAACGAGGCGTTTGGTGCCGAACTCGGTGATGGGTTTGACACCGATGCCGACCGCTCCCTCGTGGATCGACTCGTCGAACTCCATCTCCTCCTCGACGAACTCGCGGACCTGCTCGACCTCGTCGGTGCCGGCCTCCCACTCGATGCCGGCGTACACATCTTCAGTATTCTCCCGGAAGTTGACCATGTCCATCGCACCCGGGTCGGATACCGGCGAGGGGACGCCGTCGATGTGGAACGTCGGCCGGACGTTGGTGTAGAGATCGAGACGCTTGCGGAGCGCGACGTTCAGGCTGCGAAAGCCCGCGCCGACGGGGGTGGTGAGCGGGCCCTTGATCCCGACGGTGAACTCCCGGAGCGCCTCCAGGGTGTCCGCGGGGAGGTTCTCGTCGTAGCGCTCGCGGGCGGCCTCGCCGGCGTAGAGGCGCATCCAGTGGATCTCGCGTCCCGTGGCCTCGGCGGCCGCTCCCAGCACGCGCTGGGCGGCGGGCGCGACGTCCTGGCCGATACCGTCGCCGTGGATGATCGGGATGATCGGCTCGTCGGGGACGTCGAACTCGTCGCTGCCGGTGGCTTCGATGCGCTCGCCCTCGTCGGGGACCTCGACTCGGTCGTAGCTCATATCATCAGAACTCGTCGTGGGGCGCTCAAAGGTCTACCGTTCTCCGATCCGGGACACGACGGCGACGCGCCGGTTCGTGAGGGTTATGCGACCGGCCCCGGTGGCGCACTCATGCAGCTCATCGTCCACGGTGGGGCGGGCAGCGCACCAGACGAACCCGCGTCGCGCCAGGCAGTCCTCGACGAGGCTGCGGCGACCGGCGCGGAGGAACCGACGCCGACCGCCGCCGTCGTCGCCGCGATCGGCGTCCTCGAACGTGCCCCGCGGTTCAACGCCGGTGTCGGCGGGGCGATTCAGGATGACGGGGTCGTCAGAACCGATGCGGGGATCATGACCGACGAGCGCGAGGTGGGGGCGGCGTGCTCGATGCCCGGCGTCCGCGACGCCGGGACGGTCGCCCGGGTAGTGATGGAGGAAACGCCGCACGTGCTCGTCGCCGGCGAGCACGCCGTCTCGCTGGCCGAGGGGTTCGGGATCGAGACCGACGTCGATCTTACGACCGAGCGGACCCGCGAGCGGTGGGCCGACCTCTCGCCACCCGGTGAGGGCGATACCGAGGAACGGCTCGCATGGGTGCGCGAGCAGTTCGGCGTCCCGTCGAGCGGCGCGAGACGGGAGTCGGAGCGCGAGGGGACCGAGTGCTCCGGAAGGGGGGATACGGTCGGGGCGGTCGCGGTCGAGGATGGGAAAATTGCGGCGGCGACCTCGACCGGCGGGCGGTGGTGTGCGCTCGCCGGGCGAGTGGGCGACGTCCCCCAGGTCGGGAGCGGGTTCTACGCCACGCCGGCGGGCGGCGCGAGCGCGACCGGGGCCGGCGAGGACATCGCGCGGGTGACGCTCTCGCGCTTGGCAGTCGAGCGCCTCGAAGCCGGCGACGATCCCGAGGCGGCCGCCGAGCACGCCATCGACGAGCTGGCGGACGTGACCGGGAGCGAGGCGGGGATCATCGTGCTCGACGAGACGGGGCGGGCGGGCAGCGCGTACAACACCGAAGCGATGCAGACGAGCACCGCACGGAAGTGACGGTGTCGAGGAACGACTGGAACGGTGGCTGTGAGGGCGGGGCGATCGAGCGTCGAGCGAACGGCAGGCGTTTTGGTGGTTCGGTCCAACGTCGAGCCATGAGCGACGTGGACCTCTCGTCGGAGCAGTACGAGAAACACCGCGAGGCGGGCGAGATCCTCGCCCAGGTGCGCGAGGAGGCCGCAGAACGCGTCGAGGTCGGCGCGAGCCACCTCGAACTCGCGGAGTGGACCGAGGATCGCATCCGGGAGCTCGGTGGCGAGCCCGCCTTCCCGGTCAACATCTCGATCGACGAGGAGGCCGCCCACGCCACGCCGAGCGCCGACGATGAGAGTACCTTTGGCGAGGAGATGATCAACCTCGACATCGGGGTGCATATCGACGGCTGGCTCGCCGACACCGCCATCACCGCGGATCTCTCGGGGCACGACGAGCTCGCGGAAGCACCCGAGGCCGCGCTCGATGCGGCGCTCGATCTCGTCGAGCCCGGCGTCGAGACCGGCGAGATCGGGGCGGCGATCGAGGAGGTCATCGACGACTACGGCTACAACCCGGTGGTCAATCTCACGGGCCACGGGCTCGGCCGATGGGACCAGCACACGCCACCGAACATCCCGAATCGGGCGGTGAGCCAGAGCGTCGAACTCGAAGCGGGCGACGTGGTCGCCGTCGAGCCGTTCGCCACCGACGGCGGCGGGAAGGTCTCGGAAGGAAGCGACGAACAGATCTTCGCGCTCGACCGCGAACAGTCGGTCAGGAATCGTGACGCGCGCAAGGCGCTCGATCAGATCACCGAACAGTTCCGGACCCTCCCATTTGCCACCCGGTGGCTCGACGTCGATCGGCCCGAGATGGCGCTGCGACGGCTCGAACGCCAGAGCGTGGTCCACGGCTACCCGGTGTTGAAGGAGGACGAGGGCGCGCTCGTGAGTCAGAAAGAGCATACCGTCATCGTCACCGAGGACGGCTGTGAGGTGACGACGCGGCGCTGAGGCGGCGGTTGCGGTGCGACGGTGTGGCGGCGGTTGCGGGGCTGTTGTGGCTGCGATGTGGTGGCGGTGCGGGCCTGGCGTCTCGACGAGTGCCGGAGCACGTTCCACGTGCTCCGAACTTTCGTTCACGAGAACGCAGCGAGTTCGTCCGAAAGACGCTTCGCGTCCTTCGTGATGACGAAAATCTCTGATTTTCGAACCACGAGACTCAGGAGAGCTTGCTCTCCTGGTGGATGAAGGGCGAGGGAACGAACGGAGTGAGTGACCGAGGGCTTCGGCGGTTGCGGTTGGAGTGTGGTGTAGTTCCTGGTGGATCGAGGGCGAGGCCGTGAGCGAAGCGAACGGCCGAGGGCTCGGGCGGTGCTGTGCGGAGCGGACGGTGGGAGCATCCGCGCGAGCGAAGCGGGCCGTAAGCGAAGCGAGCGCGGTCCACCGCGAGTGAGCCGAAGGCGAACGAGCGGGTGTTTTTAGTCCAGGTTTTTGCGAGGAGTGGTGCCCGCAGCGCGCCTCCGGCGCGCGAGGACACCCGACGAAGGAAAAAAGTGGGTCTTACCACGGCTCGCTCTTCAGTCCCATCCGATAGGCCACGACGTTGGTGCCGACGTGCAGCAGCGGGGTGAGGACGAGGACGACCAGCAGGACGGGGAGCGTGAAGGTCGCGACGAACCACTCGAACGCGCCGAGAGCAGTCAGGAAGAGTGCGCCGAGGACGAAGTCGAACTGGTCGACGCCGGGGAAGGCCGCGCCGCGGGCCCGCCCCGTGCGGCGCTTGAGGAAGGAGGCGGCCGCGTCGCCGACCATCGCGCCGATCGGGAGCGCGACCATCGCAGCCGGGGGAAAGGTGGGGAGCGGAATGCCGGTTGCAGCCGAAACAGTGGGTTCGATGGCGTTCAGGACGAGGGCGAGCGCGATCCCCGCGAGCGCGCCCGCGAGCGTCCCGCGCCAGGTCTTGCCGTCGCCGAGCACGCGCGCGCCGCGCCAGGTCCGCCCCGCGTCGATGGGACGACCGCCGCCGACGAGGACCGCAGCGTTGTTCGGGACGTACGCCGGCAGCATCGCCCAGAACGCGACGGCGACGACCGCGACGGGTTCCATACCGTCGGATCGGCGGTCGGCGGTATGATACTGTCGGAGACGGCGCGATCGCGTGGACCACATCAAAGAGCAGGACGTAGTTCACCGGAGCACTGGGGGCCGGTTTCGACAGTATATTGACGGGCCGGGCAAGAATTGCGGTATGATCCCGCCGATCGCGAGTCGGTTCGTCGCCGGCGAGACGCCGGCCGAACTCCTCGAACACGCCCGCCAGCTCGAAGCGCGCGGCGTGCGGACCATCTGCAATCGGCTCGGCGAGCACTACGAGCGCCCGGAGCCGGCGATCGAGGACCGCGACGCCTACTGCGAACTCCTCACGGACATCGCGAACGCCGGATTGGGGGCGTGTGTCTCGGTCAAACCCTCCCAGATCGGGCTCGGGATCGGCGAGGCGACCTTCCGGGAGAACCTCGCGGTCATCGTGGACCAGGCCGCGGAGCACGACCAGTTCGTCTGGATCGACATGGAGGACCACTCGACGACCGACGTCACGCTCGACGCCTACGCCGAGCACGCAGCGGAGTACGAGCGGGTCGGCGTCTGCATCCAGGCGAACCTCAAGCGCACCCCCGAGGACCTCCACCGACTCGCGGACCTGCCGGGGAAGGTCCGCCTCGTGAAGGGCGCGTACGACGAGCCGGCGGCGATCGCCCACCGCGAGAAGAGTCGGGTCAACGAGGCCTACCGCGACTGTCTCGATCTCGTGTTCGAGGAGTTCGACGGCGGGATCGCGGTGGGGAGTCACGACCCGGCGATGATCGAACACGCGATCGAGCGCCACGACGAGTTCGGAACGGAGTTCGAGATACAGATGCTGATGGGCGTGCGCGAGGAGGCTCAGGTCGAACTGGCCGAAGAGTACGACGTCTGGCAGTACGCCCCGTACGGCGGGAAGTGGCTGTCCTATTTCTCCCGGCGGGCGATGGAGCGAAAGGAGAACCTCGCGTTCGCGCTCCGGGCGGTCGCGGGCCGGTAGAACGGAGGCCCGGGTAGGGGAAGCGCTCATTACGATCGGCGGTGACCGACGAACAAATGGCCTCCTGGAAGCGCGACGCCACGAGCGGGCTGATCGTGCTCGTGCCGGTTATCGTCACGCTCTACGTCATCGCGTTCATCTACGGCCGGATCGCCACCCTGCCGTTCGTCGAGAGCATCGAACCGCCGTGGGTTCGAGTCCCGCTCACGCTGGTCCTGTTCGCCCTCCTCGTGTTCGCGATCGGTTACCTGATGCGCACGGCCACGGGGCCGCTGGTCGAGGGCGCGATCGACGACGTGATGAACAGCCTCCCGGGGCTCCGGGTGGTCTACAACGCCTCGAAGATGGCGGTCGAGACCGCGGTCACGGGCACCGGCGATCTCCAGGCCCCGGTGAAACTCGAAACGTGGAACGGGATGCGGATGACGGCGTTCAAGACCGGCAAGCAGACCGAGGACGGCCGCGACGTCCTCTTCCTGCCGACCGCGCCGAACATTACCACCGGGTTCGTGATCGAGGTCACTCCCGACGACTACACCGAGACCGACGAGCGCGTCGAGGACGCGCTGACCCGGGTCCTGAGCGCGGGCTTTGGCGAAACCAACGAGGACATCGGCGTCTCGATCAACGTCACCGAGGAGCCGGCGAAAACCGACGACTGAGCCGCACCGAAACAGGTCAGTGATCTCGTGGTTCACCACCAGGAAGTCGTGTGAGAGATGCCTTCCACGGGTTTGCAGAGATCAGTGCGCCAGTCATGGTCGCCGTTAGTGCGAACCTACATGGCGCAGTTCGCACACGGAGCCCGGGAAAACGTCCCTCAGAGGAGGCATACTTGCGGCAGTACGCGAAGAATACCGATAGTTGACGTCTGCTGTGGGATTCTGGTTTCGGTTGAGGGGTTGATATCGATGACCACTGGGCGAGTATCCAACAGAGTGTGAACAGCTTCCGGACAATAGGGATTAGCTGAAGTCTTCGTCCTATCCAAATCACAGAGTGGTTATCTGCTGAAATCGGCGTGCAAGATACAGCGCGCGAATCGGTCACCGACGAAAATCGTGATTGGGGCTGCTCAAATCGGGAGAGAGAAGCAGATGAGTTGGGACGATATGGATAAGCGGGAACAGTTGTCTAACCCGCGTCGCTGCCTTCAGGATATTGAGCTGTATCAGGTTCGGTTGCCGGATGAATTGATTGACCGTTGTTCCCCCCAGCAGACAGGACGGGATCGTCGGGTGTGGCCACGATGCCGGCCTCTTCTTCGAGTTCGCGAACGGCTCCCTCGCGCGGCGCTTCGTCGAATTCGAGGTGACCACCGGGAACCGTCCACGAACCGGCGTCCGGCGCGACCGCTCGGCGAACGGGGAGGAATTCGGCGTCCCGCACGATCGTCACACCGGCAAGGGCACTGCAGTTCGCCAGACAAACCGCTCGCAGCCGGGACAGTACCGGCGCTCGCGGCCCCCGAACGTGCGCTGAGTCGTCCCCGCACCGCAGTCGGGACAGTACGCCGCTGATCGCTGGGTCACGTGTTCGATCCGGTTAGCGGTACCACTACTCGATCGTTTTCACGTGTCACCCCACGTTCGCAATATTCGCGGAGGGCGGCCGGCGCGACCGCACACGTCGGCTCGACATCGAAGCCTGCCCTGGCGAGCCGGTCGTGTTCCTCGCGGGTGGTCTCGGCGTCGATCGCGATCGCGTCGCCATTGGTGGTTTCGATCGCCTCACAGATCGCCTCGATCCGGACTGGTTCGCGGATCTGGATGCCGTCCGCGAGATCGTTCGGGTCGTCGGGATCGGTGCGGGCGTCGAGCCTGGCGACGACCGGCGCGTAGCCGGCTGCCTGGGCACCGAGCAGTCGCGGAATGCGGTCGATCCAGCCGGCCGCGCGGAGTGCGCGAAAGCCCCGGTACGCACCCAGAAAGAGGGTCCCGTGACCGATCGGACACACGATCGCGTCCGGCACGCTCCAGTCGCACTGGGCGGCGAGTTCGAGCGCGAACGTCGCGGTTCCGGCGTAAAAGGCAGGGTTCCACGCGTGGCTCGCGTACCAGCCCTCGCCGTTCTCGACGGCCTCGATCGCGGCCGCCGTGACGTCTTCCCTGGTCCCCTCGATCCGTACGACGTCGGCCCCCGTGCGCTCGATCGCCCGGAGTTTGGCTGACTTCGCGTCGGCGGGCACGTAGATCGTGGCGTCGAGGCCCGCGCGGGCGGCGTAGGTCGCGATCGCGGTTCCGGCGTTGCCCGAGGAGTCCTCGATCACGCGGTCGGCTCCACACTCGACCGCGCGTGCGATCGTCGTCGCCGCGCCGCGATCCTTGAAACTGCCCGTCGGCGAGACGTATTCGAGTTTGAACGTCGCGTTCCACTCGGACGCATCGCCGGCCGATGGCCGGCTTTCCGAGGGACGTCGTCCCTCGCTATCGACTCCCGGTGTCCAGCCCGCGCCGAGATCCACCGCCCGTTCGACGGGCAGGAAGTCCGTGAACGCCCACAGCCCGTTGCGGGTGTCGAGATCGGCGAGCGCGGGCGCGGGGCCGTCGGGCAGCGGCTGGGTGGCGAAGTCGAGCGGCTGACCGCACTCGCAGCGCCAGCGGTCGGCGTCGGTGTCGCCGCAGGCGGGACAGCGGAGGTCGGCGGGCATGGTTGGGAAAGCGGGCGCGGCGAACCAGTAGGTGACGGTTGTGGGGCGGTGCGGCTGCGGTGCGGTGCGGACCTGGTGGATGAAGGGCGAAGCCGTGAGCGCAGCGAACGGCTCGCGGGTCGTCCCGCCCCGCTCGCTCGTTCCGAGACGCTCACTCCGTTCGCGTCTCGTGGCCGAGGGCTTCGGTGGTGCTGTGCGGTGGCGGTTGCGGAGAGTGCCAGCAATCGCACCGTGAACGAGGCCGGAAGCCGAGTGAGCGGGTGTTTTTGGTCCGGATTTTTGCGAGTAGCGAGGGACGCGGAGCGTCCCTCGTACCGTGCGAGCGGGCCTTCGGCCCGGACGCAGAGAGTGGTGCGCGAGCGGTGCGAGGCGCGAGCGAAGCGAGTGCCTCGATGCGAACGGGGAGCGTAGCGACCCGTGAGCGGAGCGAGCGCACCCGACGAAGTAAAAAGGTGGGGCTTAGAACCGATCGATGTCGGTCCCGACCGAGCAGACGTACTCGCCGGTCGCGACCTGTGGCAGCCGGCGGGTCCGCCAGAACACCCCCTCGGCGTCGGCGGTCGACTCGGCCTTCACGGAGCCGAACGCGTCGGTGACATGGAAAAGGCGGTCGCCCTGTTCGACCCGCTCGCCGAGTTCGGCCTCGAAGTCGACGAGGCCGCCGGCAGGTGCGCCGTACTGCTCGAACCCGGTCGCGCGGACCTGGTCGTCGGGATCGACACTCCCATCGAGAAAGCCGTACGCCGTGAGCACGTTGAACACGCCCTCGACGCCGATCGCGACGCTCTCGGGATCGAGCCCGACCGCACCACCGAGTTCGGGGTCGATGGTCGGGACGCCCTCGTCGGGGGCGGCGCGGGCGAGCTGGCCGTCGGGCCCCTTCTGATCGAGGACGTGGCCGCAGTCGAACGTCTTCGCGAGGTCGAGACACTCACTATGAAGATGGTGACGCGGACCACATCGGACTCTGGTCTCGTGGATCATCCGGCTCGTCGAGCCCTGGTGGAGGTCGAGCACGAGATCCGCGCCGGTGGCGGCGTCGAACGCCGCAGCGGCGATGCGTTCGGAGGAGGAGCCGTGTTCGTCGCCCGGAAACGCCCGGTTGAGCTTGGTGTCGTCGATCGGGTTGCGGTGTTCGGCCACCTGGTAGGCGTGGAGGTTGACGATCCCGACGAGCAGAACTGTGCCGGCGAGGTCGTCGGGATCGAGCCGTGGAACCAGCGACCGGACGACGCCGACGCCGTTGAGTTCGTCGCCGTCGCTCGCGGCCTGGATGTAGAGGGTGTCGCCCTCGGTTGCGCCGTTGACGACACAGACCGGCAGTCCCAGCGGGCTCCCGTCGCGGGTCTCGCCGACCGACAGCCGCCCAGTGTCGATCTCGCCGGGAGCCGCGCTCGCGCTTCCGAGACTCGTCATCGTTCGATGACGGCCGCCGAACGGTCTTGAGGCGTTCGATATCCGTGTCGAACCGACGGGAATTTGGGGTCGCCAGTCGTAGGGAACACGTGTCGGACGACGCCCCGGAGCGCCCACCCACCGCGGAGTTCGCCGCGGCGCTGTCGGTCCCGCGCAACGCGAAGATCGGGCTCGCGGCCGGCGTCGGAGTCGCCGTCTGTATCTACGCCTACCGGGTGTTCGAGCTGCTGGGTCCGGTGGCGGATCCGCGTGGCTCGCCGCTGCTCTTCGCCGTCCTCGCCGTGACGCTCGCGTTCGGGAGCGCGACGCTCGTGACGGTACTCCTGACGCTGGTCTCGGCCTACCGGCTCGCTCGCGAACGATAGCCGATCACAGCGGCAGCGCGAAACGGCAACACCGTCGTCAGCCCGGATCCGTCCGTCGTAGTGATCAATGAGAGTATCATGTGTCGGATTCTTTTCAGTCAATGGGACGAACGCCGGAACATGCCGGAACCGATACTGTTTGGGCTACTAGCCGTCGGTCTCCTCGGTGGCAGCCTCGTTCACGCCCTCGTCGACTGGCGATCGTCGCTTCCGTTCGTCGGCGACTCGGATAACGGTGGAGACGATGTGGGCGACGACGACCACGAGACGGACGACGACGATCACGATGCGGACGATCGGGACGATCCGGACGAAGACGACGAGGACCGAAACTGATTACGGTACCGTGCCGGCGAGCGCCCGGAGTCGTTCGGCCGCCGTCTGCGGCCCCTTCGCGAGTAGGACGTCGCCAGCGGCGAGTTCGGTGGCCGGACCGGGCGAAACCACCCAGTCGTCGCGAACGGTCGTCACCGACTCGTCGGTCACCGATGCGGCGGTGACGGTCTCGCGAGTCGTCCGCCGGACGGCGATCACACCCATCCCGGTCTCGGTCCTGACCATCCGGCCGCCGAGCGTCGCGCCGTCGAGGGCGCTGCCCGACTCGACGCTCAGCCGGACGATCACCTCGTCGGACTCCTTGACCGCCTCGGCGATCACCGGATGCGAGCCGAGTCCTCGAAGCACGCCCTCCGAGATCTCGACCGCCGCGTCCGAGATGACCTCCGTGCTCCGAGCGAGACGGACGAGGCCGCGGAGCGAGACCGGCTCGTCGACCCGCGTGGCTGCCTGGAGCGTCCACGCCTCGAAGCGCGACTGGAGGTGATCGACCTCCGCTTCGAGGGACACCACCTCGTGCGCGAGGTCCTCGCTGTCGAACAGCACCGCGCCGTAGGCGAGATCCACCCCGAGTTCGCTCATGTTCTTCATCAGCACGACCGAGTCCATCGCCCGATCGAGGTCCGCGATGGTGGGGTCGGGGGCCTCGGGCGGCGCGTAGTGCTCGCCGGTGGTGCTCCGGTAGACGCCGGCGATCCCCGCCTCCGGACCCCGAAGGAACACGGCGTCGTCGGGCCGGAGGACGGTGTCGCGGTCGGGGTTCATGAGCCACTCCTCGCCGCGCCGGATCGCGATCGCGCGCACCCCGGTCTCGCTCTCGAGGTCGATCCCACCGAGGGTCCGCCCGGCGAAGCGTGCGTCGGGAGCGACGCGGGCACGGACCAGCGTCTCGACCGCCGCGGGGAGCGCGGCGCGCATCGCAGGGGGGAGCCCGATGTCCTCGACGACGACCTTTGCGATGTCGCCGGTCGCGTCGCTGATCTTCTCGGTTGCACCCACGATCCCGAGCACGGGTGCGAGCGCTTCGGCGTCGTCGGTGCTCCGGGCAGCCATCAGCAGGCTCATCCGGGTCCGGAGCTGGAGCACGTCCATCTCGGCTTCGAGGTCGAGCACCGCCGCCGCGACCTCATCGCTGCCCAGCAGGACGGCGGAGTACGAGAGATCGATCATCAGCTCCGCGATGTCTTTCATCTCCGCGAGGAGCTGTTTGACGCTCCGGGGCTCGTAGCCCACCGCCCGTGTCATGCAACTCGATTCGGCCGTACCGGCAAAAAGGGTTCGTGGGTCGCGTTGGACTGCCGCTTCGACCAATCTATATCGTCGAATGTGATTTATGAAAGCGGTCGCTGCCGTTTCTCCTGATCCGAGACCAACGAAGCAAACCCTGCTTGGCGACAGACTGTGGTCGGAGGTTGCTACAAAGCGGTCGCGAGTCGTCTCGCGGTCCCGGCTGCACTGCCACCCGACGATCACAGCCGGAAAAGTACTGATACTGACGCGACTGCATGGCTTCCAGGTCAGTCACTGGTGTTGGTGGCGAACTGCGACCGTCGAGCCATCGATCGCCGTTCGTGGACCACGCCCGGAGCTATCGAAGTGGGTTGAGCGGTAGCACGATGAATCGTACCCTTGACCGCCGGTGACGAGGCCCTGATCTCGAAGTAAACGACAAAGAGCGACAGAATAAATCACATACCGATATACACAATCGCGGTCGTCGGAGAGGACACTTCCGATCGTCTCGCCGGTAGAGCGTGGCCCAGCCAAACAGCAACGACAGGTCGCTTGCGAAGAATCACTCCGTAAACGGCTTCTCCAGAGGATATCTCGGGGAGACCTGAACGTCTCACCACGACGGAACCCTCTTCGGAGACGGTGTCTTCAGAACTCGCCCGCGAACTCGTCGTCGGTCAGCAGCGGCGGGAAGTCGGTGCGGGCGCTGAGGAAGTCGTCCCCCGAGACCGCCCGGTTGTATGCCTCGTACACCTGATACTCGTTCGAAAGCGTGACCCGCTCGGTCCCGCGCTCACCCCCGAACACCGCCCAGTCGGCCTCGTCGGCCCCGCTCTTGTCGACGTTGAACCAGCACGTCATCTTGATGTCGTTTTCCGCGACGTACTCGAAGGCCGCCTCGATCCACGCGGCCTTGCGCTGGGGCCGGTACTCGCCGTCGCCGTTCGGCCCCGTGAACGAGGCCGAGGCGAACTCGGTCAGCGCCACCGGTTTGTCGGTCAGCTCGCGGAGTCGCCCGAGCATCGGGTCGAACAGCTCTTCGGGGGTGCGCCAGCTCGAATACGACTGGCTCCCGCCGAAGTTGAACCCGTCGAGCCCGACCCAGTCGACGTACTCGTCACCGGGGTAGTACCGCTCGGCCCGGATCCCACCGACCTCGTCGGCGTTGGCCGTCCAGACCCACTGGACGTTCGACCCGTCCAGATCGGTCGCCCCGAACGTATCGTGGAGTCGCCGCCACATCTCGACGTAGTCCGCCGGCGTTCCAGCCGCTCGGCTCTCCCCGCCACTCTCATTCTCGCTGCCGGAGGCGTTCGGGACGGGCGTGACGGTCGCGTCGATCCGCGAGGAGTCGACCGCGCTCCACGGGAACCAGTCGCCGTTCATCTCGTGGGCCGGTCGGAAGTAAAAGCGCCGACCGCGCGTGCGGTCGCCGTACGGCTGCGCCCACGATTCGAGCAGCGACGCCCACGACGACAGGTGGCCGTCGTGCTCGCCGCCGGCGATCGCCCGCTCGACGGTCTCGCTCGTCGCCTGCATCTCGCGTTCGAACGGCTGCCACGTGATCATCGGGACGTGGCCCGCGTTCCAGATGGCGGTCAGCGGTCCGTCGACGAACCCCTGCTTCGCGTCGTCGGGGAGCAGCGCGTCGACGAACACGAGCGCGACCGCGGGCGGTTGGTCGAGCCATTCGGTGGCGGACGCGAGGTTCGCGATCGCGTTCTCGCGGTTCGGCCCGCCGGGGTAGATCCCCGTGAGCGCCGTGCCCGCCCGCGTCGGCGGTGCTTCCGGTGTCGGCGTGAGTTCCGGGGTCGACGGCCCGGAGAAGGGGTCGAGCTTGGCCGAACAGCCGGTCGCCGCGACGGCCCCGAGCACGCCCGTCGATCGGAGGAACGACCGGCGGTTCATCGGCTGTGTGGGGGGCGGGTGGCGTTTCGACCGCTGCGTGCCGGCGGGGCGTGCGGCGTCGGCAGCGGTGTCTCGGTGGGAGCGGGCATCAGGTGAAGATCGGGAGACGGCCGTTCGACAGGTGTCTATCTATCGATGCTCTCCGGCTGGGTGACGGATATACGTACTGGATTCGTCGGGCGTGGTCGTCGAATCGACCGGGTCCGAAGCCGAAACCGGACGGTTGCGGAGTCGGGGGCGTAGCGGGGGCCTCGTCAGTCGAGGCGCGCGAGCTGGTTGAGCGCGTAGACGACCCGAAGGATCTCGGCGGCGTCACCCTGATCGTAGACGAGTTCGTCGGTTCGGATGACGTGATCGAGCACGTCGATCGAGGCGTGTTCTGGCGCGGCCGCGATCCCCATGTCCCCCTCGGCGACCCACTCCATCACCCGGAGATCGCTCTTCGAGTCACCCATCACGAGGGCGAAGGGATCGTCGAGCCCGAGCACGTCGAAGGCGGCCTCGACGCCGACGACCTTGTTGAGTTCGCGGCTCCCGATCTCGGCGGCGTCGCCCTCGTAGTAGGCGACGTCGATGCGCTCGAAGAGATCCCCGAGGTCGTCGGGCACGCTATCGGCCGAGCGGTCGGGGAGTTCGTTCTCGGCTTCGAGCACGGCCCGGATCTCGGGGTCCGAGTCGGCGTAGAACGCGCGCGCCCACGCCGCGGCCTCGGTCTCGTTCGCGTCGCACGCCCCGCTCGCCGCGCTGCCGAGCAGGCCGAGCTGGTGGAGTAGCGCCCGATCGATCACGTGGGTTGCGTCGGTCGAGCCGATCTCGAAGTTGGGTTTGAGGGTGACGTTGAACTCGTTGCCCTGAAGGTGACAGCCCCGCCGGATTCCCTCGGGGGCTTCCGAAAGCACGTCCGAGCGAAGCCGATAGAAGACGTCCTGGATGGTGTCGTCGAGCTCCTCGTAGAGGAGCTGTTTGGTCTCGGGGCCGTGGCCTGGCGTGAACGCACCAGTCCCCGCCTCGTACACCACGCTGAGATCGCCGGAGTGGAAGATCTCGCTGCCGAGACCCTGGATCAGGAACCCCTTCACGTTTTCGAGGGTCTGGCCGGTGCAGATCACGATCGGCATCCCGGCCTCGTGGAACTCGGTCAGGAAGCCGAGCGTCTCGCGGGGGATCTCGTTGTCGGTGCTCCCGGCGGAGCGCAGCGTCTCGTCGACGTCGAGGACGAACGCCGACACCGGCCGGCCGTGGCGCTCGTGGAGATCGAGCGCGGTGAACGCCTCGTCGCGCGAGGCGTGGGCCGCGATCGCCGCGAGCGGTTCGCCCCGATCGAACGCCTCCCGGATCTCGGCCTTCGACTCGGCGAGGGCGCTCTCTGCGTCCTGCCAGTGATCGAGTGCGACCCGCGAGTCCACCGGCGGGAACACGTCGACGAACGTCTGGTACGCCCGGAGCGTCCGGGTGTCGAACCGATCGTAGAGTTCGTAGAGGAGATCGTAGCGGTCGCGGGTGCGGTTCATGTGGAAGAACGGCGACACGGCAGTATAAATCTCCGCCGGCAACGCCGCCGCTCAGTCCTCGGCGGGCACCGATCGGCCTTCCTGGGAAGCGTCGAAATCGGCGGCCGCGTGGAGATGACACGCCGCCGGGTGGCCGGCGTCGGTCTCTTGGAGGGAGGGGTGCTCGCGCTCGCAGACGGAGGTGAACGGAGCAAGCGCGTCCTCGGCGGTCGCGAGGTCGCCGTCGACGATCGCCGGCAGGGCGTCCGCGAGCACCGCTTCGGCGTCGGGATCGTCGAGTTCGTCCGGGATGTCGTACGTCGTGCGGATCGCGTTTCGGAGCTGTGCCGGGGACACGTCGTCCGCGCTCGCCGCGCTGCCCTCGTCGACGAGCCGTTCGCGGAGCCGATCGGGTTCGATGGTTCGGTCCCGCACAGCGATCCGGAGGTCGAACACCGACCGCCACACCGACTGATCGAGATCGTACTCGTCGGACTGGATGACCGCGGGACACCGGGTGTGGAACCGACAGCCCGACGGTGGAGCACCCGGGTCGGGAACCTCGCCGGAGAGGTCGGCGCGCTCGCCCCGACTGGCGGGGTCGGGCGTCGGCATCGACGCGAGCAGCGCCCGGGTGTAGGGATGTTGGGGATCGTCGAACACGTCTTCCGTGGGACCGCGCTCGACGATCTCGCCGAGATACATCACCGCCACCCGATCGCAGACGTCCCGGACCACGCTCATGTCGTGGGTGATGAGGAGGATCGAGAGGCCGAAGGCCGCCTGGAGATCGTCGATCAGCGAGAGGATCTCGGCCTCGACCGAGACGTCGAGCGCACTCACTGGCTCGTCGGCCACCACGAACGCCGGATCGGTCACCAAGGCGCGCGCGAGCGCGACCCGCTGCTTCTGGCCGCCCGAGAGCTCGTGCGGATACCGATCGTACTCGGCGGCCGAGAGGCCCACCCGTTCGAGCATCGTCTCCGCGACCGCCCGCTGGCGCTCCCGGTCGCGCAACCCGTGGATCGCGAGGGGTTCGGCGACCGACTCGCCGATCGAGAGCCGGGGATCGAAGCTCGACGTGGGATCCTGAAAGATCATCCCCGCGCGCCGCCGGAAGCGCTTTCGCTCCGCGTCGGTGTGCGCGTCGAGGGACTCGCCGTCGAACAGCACCTCGCCGTCGGTGGGATCTTCGAGGTGGAGCAGGCTGCGCGCGGCGGTTGATTTCCCACAGCCCGACTCGCCGACCAGACCGAGGGTCTCGCCTCGGCGCACGTCGAAGCTGATCCCGTCGACCGCGCGGACCCGGCCGACCTCGCGGCGCAACAGCCCCTCGGTGATCGGGTAGTGTTTCGTGAGATCGCGGGCCGCAACCAGCGGATCGTCGGTCATCGTTCGTCCTCCATCGGATCCGAACGCTCGCCGTCGGTTCGGCCCGCTGGCCCCGTTGCGTCTGGTCGGTCGTCGGCTGGTCTCGATCCCGTCCGTCCGGCGGTCGACCGCGCCGCGCTCGCCGCGCCCTCGTGGACCGCCGCCGCGTCGTACCCCTCGCCGTGGAAGACACACGAGGCGGTGTGGTCGGGATCGACCGGTTCGAGCGGCGGCTGGTCGCCCTCGGCGCACGCCTCGATCGCGTGGGGACACCGGGGGTGGAACCGACAGCCCTCGGGCGGATCGGTCGGGTCCGGGAACGATCCGCCGATGGTCTCGCGGTCGCCTCGACCGGGGAGACACCGGAAGAGCGCCTGGGTGTAGGGGTGGGCGGGCGTCTCGAAGATCGCGTGGACGCCGCCGCGCTCCATCACCTTGCCGGCGTACAGCACCACCACCCGGTCGGCGATCTCGGCCACGACGCCGAGATCGTGCGTGACGAACAGGATCGCCATGTCGCGCTCGGCCGTGATGTCGTTCAGGAGGTCGAGGATGCCGGCCTGCGTCGTGACGTCGAGCGCCGTGGTGGGTTCGTCGGCGATCAGGAGGTCGGGCTTGCCCGCGAGCGCCATCGCGATCACGACCCGCTGTTTCATCCCGCCGGAGAACTCGTGGGGGTACTCGTCGAACCGGGACGCGGCCTCCGGGATCCCGACCCGTTCGAGCAGGTCGATCGCCCGTTTCCGGGCCGCCGCGTCGTTCGCGTCGTCGTGGAGCTGGATCGTCTCGACGATCTGTGCGCCGACCGAGTAGACGGGATCGAGCGCGCCCTGGGGGTTCTGGAAGATATGAGCGATCCGGCCGCCGCGGACCTCGGTGAGCTGGCTCGGCGGGCGCTCCGTGAGATCGTCGCCGTCGAAGCTGACCCGGCCGCCGACGATCTCGCCCGGCGGGCTCGGCAGGATCCTGGTGATCGACTCGCACGCCACCGTCTTGCCGGACCCGCTCTCGCCGACGAGACACACCGTCTCACCCTGCGAAACGTCGAAGCTCACGCCGTCGACCGCTTTCACTGTGCCCTCGTCGGTGTGGAACTGCGTCCGGAGGCCCTCGACGGAGAGCAGCGGGTCGCTCACGTTTCCCCCCGTGGATCGAGGGTGTCACGGAGCGCGTCGCCGACCACGCTGAACGAGAACACGGTGGCGACGAGGAAGACGAGCGGGAATATCGACAGCCACCACGCCTCGGGGAATCGTGGCTGGGAGGTCATCGTCGCGATCTGCTGGCCCCACGACGGCACGTTCTCGTCGCCCAGCGTCGCCATGAAGGCGATCGCGGCCTCGGTCAGGATCAGGAGCGGGATCTGGCGGGTGATGGCCGTGACGACCGTGCTCGACACGTTCGGGAGGACGTGTTTCCGGACGAGCTGGAGCCGGCTCGCGCCGGCGCTCTCGGCCGCCGTGACGTAGAGTTCGCCCCGGCGCTGTTTCACTTCGCTGCGCACGAGGCGAGCGACGCCGCCCCAGCTGAGGAGACCGAACGCGAGGATGATCAAGAAGAGGCTCTGACCGAAGGCGATGCTGGCGAGGACGTAGAGCAGGAACGCCGGCACCGTCTGCTGAACGTCGACGTATCGCATCAGGAGGGTGTCGACGCGACCGCCGAAGTAGCCCGCGACCACCCCGACCGTCGTGGCGATCGGGACGATCAGCATCGACGTGACCAGCGCGACCAGGAGGCTCACGCCCATTCCGGTGGCGACGAGGCCCACGACGCTCCGGCCGAGGTCGTCCGTCCCGAACGGGAATCGCAGGCTCCCCCGACAGACCGATTCGAGCGCGGGGCCGGTCACGGTCCCCGCACAGTTTCGCACCGTCGTTCCCTGTTCGGCAGTGAACAGGAACGGCGGCTGGAAGGAGTACGTGATGTTGGGCTCCGGCCGGCCGAGAAAGAGGAGGCTCGCGGTGCCGACGACGAGGAAGACGCCGAGATACAGGAGACAGACCACGGCGAGGCGGTTCCGGCGGAACCGTCGCCAGTACCGGAGGGTTCGTGCCCGATGGGTGGCGAGCGGCACGACGACGTAGAAGACGAACACCACCAGCGAGAGCAAGAAGAGCCAGTCGAGGCGCGACGGGGTGTACCACGCCCCCACCATCAGGCTGTACTTCGTGAGCCGATAGTAGAGGAACGCGGCCCCGAGGAGGCAGAGAGCGACGAGGAACCCCTGGGTGCGTCGCCCGACCCGCAACGCGCCGGCGTCGAGTTCGTCCCAGTCGATCGCGTCGCGTTGCACGTCGAGACCCGCCTCGGTGTCCGTCGACATGTGTTGAGGTTCCCGCGGTACTCGCCACGAACGTAGAATAAGTTTTCTGGCCGTTGACGAGCCGATCGGCCTGAAAGCTTATGCCGCGGCGATACACAGCCGGCGACGGCATCGAGAATGAAGGTCAGACAGCCACGGACGGTCGCGGACCACGCGGCGTGCCGTGACAGCCACCGACGGTCGCCGTCCCGCGGAAGCGGTCGGCGTCGCAGTGAGCGAACGCGCCGTTTCGGGGTGACGTAGCGTGGGCCTCGGCTGGCCAATCGCCCGTCGGGTCGCGTTCGCCGTGATCGCGGCGTACCTCGTCGTCTCGGTCGTGTTCGCGTTCGTCGCGGTCGCGCCCACCACGAACACCGGCTGGATCAAGTGGACGAACATCGGGGGGAGCGACGGGGCCTCGGAGGAGGTCGCGGCGTACAAGGAGGCACGAAACCTCGACGAGCCGCTGCTCGATCGGTACGCCGACTGGCTGGTCGACGTGACGACGCTCGACTGGGGCGAGGCGTACGGTGGCGTCGGCCCGGGGACCCCCGGGATGCGGTACGAAGCGGGAACGCCAGTGACATCGTTAGTGGGAAGTGCGCTCGCCGCCACCCTCCGGTACGTGGTTCCGGCGATGGTGATCGCGGTCGTCGGGGGGATCGCGATCGGGCTGTACACCGCGACCCACCAGCACACGCTGCTCGACCGGCTGGGGACGAGCGTCGCGTATCTCGGGTTCTCCGTGCCGAACTTCTGGATCGCCCAGATACTCCTGTTGTTCGTCCTCGGAGCCGGCGTGCGGTCGGGGCTCGGGCTCTCGCCCGGCACGATCGAGCTCCTGCGGACGACGGTGTTCCCGGCGCTCGTGCTCACGACCAGTCTGCTCGCCGGCCAGATGCGCTACGCGCGGGCGCAGTCGCTCGAATACCGCAACAGCGAGTTCATCAAGCTCGTCCGGGCGAAGGGAGCCGACGGGTGGCGCGTCGCCCGTCACCTCCTCCGGAACGCCGCGCTCCCGCTGTTCTCGCTCTTTTTCACCGAGATGCTCGGGCTCGTGGTGTTGAACGTCTTCGTCATCGAGTACGTGTTCGGGATCCCTGGACTAGGGGGGCTGAGCCTCTTCGCGTACCAGGAACAGGACCTGCCCGTGATCCTCGGTTCGACGATGGTGATCGTGCTGTTCGGCGTCGCCGGCAACCTGCTGCAGGACGTCGCCTACCTCGCGCTCGATCCGCGAGTCGAGGAGTGATGGGGACTGGGGGAGTAGTCCCCGCACGAGTTCGCGACGACGATCCGATCGTCGGAATGGGGCAAACGAGTCGCCCACCGACAGCGTATTTCACCGTCGCGGCGCTACGGACGATATGATCGATCTCCGGAGCGACACCGTCACTCGGCCCAGCGACGAGATGCGCGCGGCCGCGAGCGAGGCCGAGGTGGGCGACGACGTCTACCGCGAGGATCCCACGGTGAACGAACTCGAAGCCGAGGCTGCGGCGGCGGTCGGGATGGACGCCGCCCTCTACGTGCCGACCGGGACGATGGGCAACCAGGTCGCGGCGCGGACCCACACCAGCCGAGGCGAGGAGCTGCTCTGCGAGCGCGAGAGCCACGTCTACAAGTGGGAGGTCGGCGGGCTCGCCCAGCTCTCGGGGCTCCAGCCCCGCACCGTCGACGGGGGGTCTCGCGGAACGATCACGCCAGGCGACGTCCGCGAGAGCTACGTCGAGGAGGACGTCCACCGTCCCGGTACGGGGCTGCTCTGCCTCGAAAACACGCACAACAGCAAGGGCGGCGTCGCGATCGCCCCCGAGGAGATCGACGCCGCGGCCGAGGCGGCGCACGATCTCGATATTCCTGTTCACGTCGACGGCGCGCGCGTGTTCAACGCCGCGGTCGCCCACGACGTGGACGCGAGCCGGATCGTTCGGGAAGTGGATTCGGTGATGTTCTGTCTCTCGAAGGGGCTCGGCGCACCCGTCGGCTCGGTGCTCGCGGGGAGCGAAGGATTCATCGAGCGCGCCCGCCGCCACCGGAAGCTGTTCGGCGGCGGGATGCGCCAGGCAGGCATCATCGCCGCGCCGGGACTCGAAGCGCTCTCGAACGTCGACCGTCTGGCCGAGGACCACGCAAACGCCGAGCGACTCGCCGCGGGCCTCGACGGGATCGACGGGCTCGCCGTCGAACCACCCGAGACCAACATCGTCCTGGTCGAGACCGAACAGTCGGCCGAGGCGTTCCTCGAACGAGTCGAAGCGGAGGGAGTGCAGGGGACGGCGTTCGGCGAGCACGTCGTCCGCTTCTGTACCCACCTCGACGTCGATCGAGAGGACGTCGAGCGCGCCGTCGAGAGCGTCGAGCGGGCGCTGGCCTGAGAGAACGTTCGATGGCGGGTGCGTCGCGTCGGCTACCGCCGACCGCGTCGGCTGCCCTCGCGGAACGCGGTCGCGGTGCGCCGGATCAGCAGGTAGGCCGCGAAGACGACGAGCAAGATGATCACGAGAAGCCCGAGGAGCACCGGGTCGATACCGAAGACCATGAGTGGTGATACCGACGCCAGCCTAAAGCCGTTTCGGGCGGTCGGAAGAGGGCAAGAGGTCGGGTTGATCGGGGCGTCGAGCTACGTGTCGACGCGAAACTCCTCGAAGACGGTTCCGTCGGGCTCGCGGAGTCGGCCGTCGAGATGGTTCGATTCGGCGTCGGTCGTGAGTTCGGCGTAGGCAGGGCGGTTCCATCGTGGATCGGCGTGACTTCCCGGATTCAGGAGCGTGCGGTCGCCCGCATCGACGACTCCCGGCCGATGTGAGTGGCCCGAGATCACGAGGTCGGCGCGCTCCTGCCGACCGAACAGACCCAATCCCGTGTCGTCGCGGTCGTCGCCGTGGGTGAGTGCGATCCGAACCCCCTCGTGCTCGACGACGCGCTCGGCTGGCAGGCGGTCGCGGACCGCGGGCGTGGCGTTGTTGCCGTGGACGGCGACGAACGCCCGGCACTCGGCCTCGAACGCGTCGAGGACGGCCTCGGTGGTGAGATCGCCGGCATGAACCACGAGATCCGCTTCACGAACGACCTCCAGCAGTCGATCGTCGAGGCGGTGGCCGTCCGTGCCGTGGGTGTCGGCGAGAGCGACGATCACGGGCGAAGCTACGCGCCGAGATGCAAAAGCCGACCGACGTGGGGACGGGCGATCCTCGTCGCCTGGCGGATGAAGGGCGAAGGCGCGAGCGGAGCGCGGCTCGCGGGTCGTCCCTCCCCGCTCGCTCGTTCCGAGACGCTCACTCCGTTCGCGTCTCGTGGCCGAGGGCTTCGGCGGTGCTGTGCGGTAGTGTGGCTGTGCGGTAGTGTGGCTGTGCGGTCGCGGCAAGCGCCAGCAGTCCCGCCGCGAGCGAACGAAGTCGTTCGAGAGAGCTACGCTCTCTCGTGATGACGAAAGACGCTTCGCGTCTTTCGAACCATGAGCGAGCGGGCCGAGGAACCCCCAACGGGGGTGACGAAGGCTTTTGGTCCAGATTTTGCCAGGGAGCGAGCGTCGAGCGGCGCTTCGCGCCGCTGACCATTCGAGCGGGCCTTCGGCCCGCGAGAAGAAAGCGAGCGACCGCAGCAAAAGGTGAGTTCCTAGACGGCTTCCCGCCCCCGACTCCCGGTCCGGATCTGGGCCGCGTCCTCGACCGGCGTGACGAACACCTTGCCGTCGCCCGGCTGGCCCGTCGCGGCGCGCTCGACGATCGCCTCCACCACGTCGTCGGCGGCGATGTCGGCCACCACACACTCGACTTTGACCTTCTGGTGGAGGTCGACGGTGTACTCCTCGCCGCGCCACTGTCCCTTCTTCACGGGCTGGCTGCCCCGTCCGGAGACGTTCGTCACCGTGAGCGAGGGCGCGCCGACCTCCGCGAGCGCGCTCTTGACCGCACCGAGCTTGTCGGGCCGGACGACGGCCGTGACCATCTTGATCCCGCCGTCGTTCGGAACGCCACCATCGGTCCGGACCTCCTCGTCGGCGGTCGCGTGGACCGCACCGCCGTCCGCGACCGGCCCACCCGAGTCGCCGAGACCGAACTCGGGGTAGGTGTCGACGCCGTGTTCCGCGCTGTCGAGTCCGTCGCGTTCGTGCTCGGGCGTGACGCGCGCCTGGCCGACCGCCTTCAGCGCACCGAACACCGCGGCAGTCGCGACGATCGTCCAGCCGGCGATCACGGCGATCCCGACGACCTGCGCGGCGAGCACGTCGACCGCGAACCCGTCGACCGCGACGAACGGGAAGGCGAGCGCGCCGAGCACGCCGGCCGAGCCGTGGACCGGGAACACCGCACAGACGTCGTCGATCCGGAGGCGTTTCTCGACGAACTCGAAGACCAGCGGGAGCTGGATCCCGGCGAGCAAGCCGACGGCCACGGCTCCGGGCCAGACGATCGCGTCGGTGATCGAGGTGATCGAGACGAGGCCGGCGAGCATCCCGTTGGCGACGTACAGCGTGTCGACCTTACGAGTTTTCGCGAACGAGGCCGCGCCAGCACCGATCGCACCCGCAGCCATTCCGAGGGTGGTCGTGAGCGCGACCCGGCCGACGTAGCTGAACGAGCCGAGCTCGACCGTCCCCTCGGCCATCGCGAGCGGTGCGGCGGCGGTGCCGACGTTGAACCCGTACCAGCCGAAGCAGAGGATCAGCGTGCCGAGCACCGCGAAGGACAGCGAGTGGCCGGGGATGACGTTCACCGAGCCGTCCGTGCCGTAGCGCCCGATCCGCGGGCCGAGCACCCACGCCGCCGTCAACCCCGCGATCCCGCCCATCCCGTGGACGATCATCCCGCCGGCGAAGTCGTGAAAGCCCACACCGAGAACGTCGGCGAGGAAGCCACCGGCCCACGTGAAGCCCGTGACCACGGGGTAGATGATCGCCGCGAGCAGGATCGTGTAGCCGACGTACGCCCGGAGCTTGCACCGACCCGCGACCGCGCCGCTCACGATGGTGGCGGCGGTCATCGCAAAGACCGCTCCAAATAGCCAGCTCACCCACGCGGCCGAGTCGCCGCTCCAGACCGCGGTCAGATCCGCGAGCGCGGCCCCACTGCCGCCGGTGAGTCCGCCGACGACCGACGAGACGCCCGCACCGACGAGGAAGAAGGCCACGACCCCGATCGACCACGTCAGCATGTTCTTCGTGAGCTGGTTGGCGACGTTCTTCGCGCGGACCTGGCCAGCCTCCAACATTGCGAACCCCGCGTGCATGAAGAAGATCAAGAACGTGACCGTGAGCACCCAGACGAGGTTGACGCTCTCGACGACCGCCTCCATCCCGCCCGCCTGGAGTGGTATCGTCGCACCCCCGATCATTCCACTACCACCGAAGTGGTCGCCGCTATTTTACCACAACTGTCGTCGTTTTCGCGTTCTTCGACCGTGTTCGTCATCCGTATCACGCTGGGGACGCAGGACATCGGATTACATAACTGTTGGGTTGTTGTTTGAATATTTTTGGCGGTGTGAGTATGGATATGTCCGGTTTGGGGTAGAGTGTTATCGATATAAGGTCGTATTGTGTACGGAAATCGGCCGATTCCCGCGGAAAAATCGAACGTTCGTCGATTCCGATTCCGGCAGGTGTTGCGCGAGGGCGGCGTTCGCGCCCGAGTTCGACGACGATCAGTCGTCGACCGACGCGGGTTCGGCGAGCGTCGCCGGTTCGATGGGGGCGTACCGCACGACCGCGTCGAACCGTTCGACCGCGAACCGTTCGCCCTCGGTGATACCGCGCGCGTCGGGCTCACGCAGGCGGGTGTCGACGAACCGCTTCGCGACGAGGGCCTTCCGGGCGTCGTCCGCGCTGTCGATCCGATCCTGCGCTTCCCTGACGAGCAGCGCGGCGGTGTAGACGTCGAAGACGTAGTTCGCGAGCTCCTTCGCCTGGAGCTGGGCGTACTCCCCGTCGGCCCCGGCGAGGTGGGCCAGCGACTCCTGGAGGCCGGCGAAGGAGTCCTCGATCGCTGCGGTCGGCTCGTCGAGGCAGGGATGCTCGGCCGCATCGAGATTGGCACGGATCGTGGGCAGCAGCGCCTCGTGGGCGTCCTCGCGGTCGAGCGCCCGGAGCAGGTCGAGCGAGAGCACGTTCGACGTGCCCTCCCAGATCGGGAGCACCTGGGCGTCCCGGAGCAGGCGCGGCGTGACGAACGATCGGACGTAGCCGTTACCGCCGAGCACCTCGCACGCGTACGAGACGGTCTCGACCGCCATCCGTGCGGTCACGTACTTCGCCACCGGCACGAGCGCGCGCACGAGTTTGAACGCCCGCTCGCCGGCCTCGGTCTCGCGTCCCTCGCGCCGGTAGCGGTCGAGGACGCGCGCGCCGTCGAAGGTGAACGCGGCGGCGGCCTCGTAATCCACGGCCATGTCGACGAGGTCGCGGCGCATCAGCGGGTACTCCTGAATGACCTCCCCGAACGCCTCGCGGTTCGCGGCCTGGACCTTGGATTCGAGCAGCGCACGCCCCATGATCCCGACCGCGGCGCTGGCGTTCGAGAGGCGCTCGAAGTTGAGCATCGCGGTCATCTGCCGGAACCCGTTCTCGGGTTCGCCCACCAGGTATGCCTCCGCACCACGGAACTCGATCTCTCCCGTGGGAACCGAGATCGTCCCGAGTTTGTCCTTCAACCGGCGGAACAGGGCGTCGTTGACCTGGCCGTTTCGCTTGGTGTGCGGAACGAGAAACAGCGAGAGACCAGCGGTCCCGTCGGGTGCGTCGGGCCGACGGGCCAGCGCGAGCGCACCCTCGGCGTCGATGTTCGAACAGAACCACTTCTCGCCGGTGAGGCGGTAGCTGCCATCGGGAGCCTCCTCGGCGACGGTCTCGTTCGCGCCGACGTCGCTGCCGCCCTGTTTCTCGGTGAGGAACATCGCGCCCTCGATGTGCTCGTCGGCGTCGCGGCTGGTGAGGCGCTCGAAGTAGCCGTCGAGGCTCCCGTCGTCGAATTCATCGAGCACGAGCGCGACGCCGGTCGTCATCGACACCGGACAGACGAACCCCGGATCGGCGTACGAGAGCAGCGCCTGCTGAGTCAGGGTATGCGTGAGTCCGACTGGTTCGTCGCGGCCTGGCGGCGCGTGGAAGGCGTCGTGGGCCAGCCCGAAATCTCCATAGGCGATCCGTTCGTTCTCGTGCTGTTTGGGGTGGTACTCGACCTCGTTGCTGATCTCGCCGTGCCGGTCGTAGGTGTGGAGTTCCGGGCCGTGGCGGTCGATCCGATCGGCGTTATCGGCGATCGTCGACCCGATCACGTCGCCGAACTCCTCCAGGCGGGATTCGGCCCACGAGAACTCCTCGTCCGGGTACGTCCGTCGTGCCTCGTACTGGAGGGTACGATCGAGATCCCAGTAGTTCACGTCGCGGCCAGCCTCCCATTGTCCGTAGTCGATGGCCTCGCGTGTCATACCGTCTCAACCGTCGCTCGCGGCATAACTGCTCGGCCCGTCGCGATCGAACCCGCGTCGACGCCTCAGAGTTGCTCGGCGACGTCCTCCGCGAAGTACGTCAGAATCAGGTCCGCGCCTGCACGCTTGATCGAGAGCAACGACTCGTGGGCCACGCTTTCGAGGTCAAGCCACCCCTTCTCGGCGGCGGCGTGGAGCATGGCGTACTCGCCGGAGACGTTGTAGGCCGCCACGGGTTGGTCGGTCCGATCGTCGACCGCGCGGACGACGTCGAGGTAGGGGAGCGCGGGCTTGACCATCAGCACGTCCGCGCCCTGGTCGACGTCGAGATCCACTTCCCGGAGCGCCTCGTCAACGTTCGCGGGGTCCATCTGGTAGTGGCGGCGATCACCGAAGGCGGGCGCGCCGTCGGCGGCGTCGCGGAACGGCCCGTAAAAGCTGCTCTCGTACTTCGCGGCGTAGCTCATGATCGGCACGTCCACGTGGTTCGCGTCGTCGAGCGCCGCCCGGATCGCGCCCACCATCCCGTCGGTCGCGCTGCTCGGCGCGACCATATCTGCGCCAGCGTCGGCGTGGCTCGTCGCGATCTTTCCCAGCAAGTCGAGCGTCGCGTCGTTGTCGACCGTCAACCCCGTTTCGTGGTGTTCGTGCAGCCCCGCCGCGCCGTCGTCGGCCTCTGCCGCGCCACCGTCGGCCGCCGTAGCGCCCTCTTCCCAGCGCTCACGCGCTTCCTCGGCGAGCACCCCGCAGTGACCGTGATCGGTGTACTCACAGAGACAGACGTCGGTGATGCAGAACACGTCGGTTTCGTCGGTGATCCGTCGGAGCGCGCGCTGGACCACGCCATCCTCGGCCCACGCGCGTGTTCCGTGGGCGTCCTTCGATTCGGGGATGCCGAAGACGATGACGCTCTCGACGCCCGTTGCGGCGATCTCCTCGACGCGCGCGGCCGCCTCGCCCACGGGCACGCGCTCGTGGTCCGGCATCGACTCGATCGGGACGCGTTCGTCCGTGGTGGCGTCGACGAACACCGGCGCGATCAGATCGCTCGCCGCCAGGCTGGTTTCGCTGACGAGATCACGGAGCCCGTCCCGGCGAAGCCGTCGCGGGCGGTGCGTGAGATCCATACCGTGACTGGGGTCGCGAGCGTCAAAACCTCTTCTCGTGAGCGGCGCGTGACGCAAACGATTTAGGAGCTACCGGCGAACTCCCTGCCGATGTCCGCTCCGGTCCTCCAGATCGCGGAGATGCCCGCCACCCTCCGGGACCTGCTCGACTCGGAGTACGCGCTGCTCGCCCTCCTCTGTGTGTTCGTGCTCGAAGGAGCCATGCTGATGTACTTCATGCCGAGCGAGGCGATCGTCCCGGTCTCGATCGGCCTCATGGGGAGCACGGTAACGGACGTCGCGACGATCATCGGTGTCGCGGTGATCGGGGCGACGATCGGCCAGGTCGGGCTGTTCGTCCTCGCGAAGCGCGGCGGCCGGGAGTGGCTCCTCGAAAAGCGGTGGTTCCGGGTGAGCGACGAGGCCCTCACCAGGTTCGACGGCTGGTTCGACCGCTGGGGCCCGATCGTCGTCCCGGTGAGCAACGCCCTGCTGTTCACCCGGGGGATGCTCACCGTCCCCGCGGGGTTCGCCGAGATGCGCACCCGGACGTTCGTGCTTCTCTCGGCTGCGGGTACGGTGGTGTTCGAGACGGCGCTCGCGGCGATCGCGCTCGGCGTGATCGAGGTCGCGTTCTGAGGAGATCCACCGGGCTGTCCCGCGTCCGTGACGTATCTGAGGACGGCTGTGATATCGGGAGTCGTGGCTGTCGTCAGTCCGTTTCTCGTCGGTGTGAGAGTACTCTCAACGGGGAACACCTCGCGACGGTCATCGTCGTTTCCGAAGCGCGATCAGTTACCGCCGGTGCCGGCGATCCCGCCGACGCCGCCGCTGCCGGATCCACTCCCGCCCTGGTTACCGAACTGCACCTGTCTGTTGGTGACGTCGACGCTGAACGGGGCTTCCTTCGTGTCCGTGTGCGTGGCCCCACCGTTCGTGGTGAGTTCGGCCTTCACCCGCACCGTCATGTCGACCACGTTGCTCTCGCCGTCACCGTCGGCATCGAACGCGGATTCGTACCACGACGTGTTCTCGATCAGGCTGAGTTCGTTTTGGAAGTCGTAGCTTCCCGATGCCGACGTTCCGTCCTCCAGGGCCTCGTTGTACTTGGATTCGCTGCCGACTGTTTCGAAGTACCCACCGTCGGGGCCTTCCGTCGAGAGGACGAACGTCAGCGTGTGTGGTGACGAATCGAGATTCGCCCACGAGTACGTGAGCTCGGGCTGGAACCAGACGTCGTCGATCGTCCCGTCCGCCGAGGCGATGCTCACGTCGGCGGCCGTGAACGTCTCCTCGTCGAGCGCGAAGGCCGGCTCCGTTGCGAAGAGCTGGAACCCGCCGATCCCGACTGCACCGGTGACGCCGAGTGCCCCCATCCGTCGGAGCAGTCCGCGCCGATCGAGTCGACTGCCGCTGTCGTCGCTTTCCGACATACAAGTCCACAACTCTCCCGAGGTTTGTATCGCTGAGGGCTAGCCGTTTAGATTCCTGTCGAAAGACCGTTGGTTATACCATCTGCCGTCTGCTGTTGTGTGACGCTATCGCGAGTGTCGTTCGATCCGATCGGTCACGGGAGCACGCGCACTGAACCCCGGTGTCGGTCTCGGCGTGTCGTTTGCCGCCGACCGCTCACGAGAGGCGCTCGGTGGGGAACGAGCGGTCCTGGGCGACGAGGAATCGAGGAGGGCGCTACCGCACCCAGCTCAGTGGTTCGCCCCCTCGACCGATAGCCCCGCTCCGGCCATGCGTGGAAGTTCGAACCGCCGGGACGGGTGAGCGCCGATCGAAATAGTTCGCCGACAGTCGCTCCCGCTCGTCAGCGCGATCGGCAGCGAACTACCCGACCCAGGAGTCGTCGCCCATCGCTCTGTCGATCTCGGTTCGCACGAACTCCTCGGCGATGACCTCGTAGCGGAGCGTGCCGTCGCCGTCCTCGGTGGCACACGCCGTGCAGAAGGTCATGCGACGCTGGGTGCCGTCTTCGAGCACGTACTCCTCGGTTTCGCGATCGGCCGCCGCAGTCGAACCGCAGTCCGGACACGGGCGATCGGTCGCGGCACGCGCGTCGTTCGCCATCGTCGATGGTTGTGTACGCACGGGACGTGACTTCAATCTACTGCACCCGTCGAACCCGGATGGTCACGCACATGTGTGCGCCGTGACGAGGACACAGCCATGAGTGACGGGAAACAGGCCACGCTCGGCGGCGGCGAGGCCGACACGAGGGACCCGGACGACCACGCGACCAACGATTTCGGCGACGAGCTCGACGAGCACGAGACCAGGGGCGGGTACAGCCGGTACGACGTCGCGAGCCTGCTCCAGAAGGCCGTCCGGCGTTCCGACGAGGAGTGCGCGGCGTGGGCAGCGTGGGAGCTCGTCCGCTCCGGGTACGCGTGGAACTGCTGGGATCGGCTCGCACTCTACGTCGTCGAAGACCTGCGAGCGGGCGCGGACGTCGTCCTCACTATCGATCGCTACGAGCGCCTCGCGACCGAGCGGTGGGACGACGATGGGTGGGAGGGTCGGCTCTGCGGGATCCACGCGGCGCTCGCCGCCGCCCGGGCCACCTCGACCCGCGAAGCCACCTACGCGAACGAGTACTTCGAGCGGGTGGCCGAAGAACGCGCCGCGGCGCGCGAGGCGGGTCGCGAGCCAGCGTACGACTTTCCGGTCGGCGATCTCGAACCCGGCGGCGAGTTCGACGTGATCTTCGATCAGCACACCTACGACGGCAAGAAGATGGGGCGCGACGGTCGGTACTTCACCGTCCACGGCGCGCGCGTCGGGCCGACGGGGGAACCGGAGCTGAGTCGGCGGTGGCGACGTCGGAGCCTCGCCCTCGCCGATCGCTCGTACAGCGACGCGGAACGATCGCACGCGCTCGCGCCGGTCGATTCCGACGACCGCTGGGCCGAACCCGAACAGCCCGGGCCCGAGTCGTCGGCCAGTGACGAAAACTGACGTCTGGCGAGGATCGGTTCGAACTGAAACGATGTTCGGAGCGCTCCAGCCCTCCCGAGCCGGGCGCTTCGAGTTCGGCGGCGAAAATGGGCCGGTCGTGCTCCCCCCGGCCCATGGTTCGCGTATGCTCCCACGCTCGGTGGCCCCGTGTCGACCGAGCGTAGCACAGGCAACCCGCCTGCACGAGCTACTACGTCATCCGACTCGCTTAGTAGTTGTTACCAGTTACCACCGTGGGCGAGGGAGTCGACCGATCGACGCGAGCACACGTCTTCGGGGACGCCATCGAGATGGGAAACCGTGACCGATCGGCCCCGATCGGCGCGACCCGACTTCCGGCGACGATTCCGTTCTCAGAAGCGCTCCGGCAGGAACACCTCCTTTTCGGGGAACAGTTCGGCCAGGGCGTCGGTCGCCGCCGTCGAGCGCACGTCGAGCCCGCCGATCCGTCGAGCGCGCTCCGCCGAGCAGTAGCCGACGAGGAGCTGTGAGAGCGTGCCGATGTCGACGGTCGCGGCCGGTTCGTCGTCGGTCGTCGCGACGCTCGCTTCGCCCTCGGCGACCTCGATCGCGAACGTCGCGTCGTTCCACGGCGCGTGCGGATCGTCGACGGCGATGGTGAGGGTAGCGTCGTCGACGTCGGGATACGGAACGGCTTCGAGCGCCCCCGGGACGTCGACGATCCGGACCATCTTACCGGCGGCCACCTCGACCTCGATCGCGTCCCGGTCGGTGACCACGTCGAGGAGTCGGTCGTGGTCGTGGCCGTACAGTTCGACCGTGCTCACCTGGGAGTCGTGGTCGTGGCAGAAGCGCAGCAGGTTCAGATACGCCTCGTGGTCGGTGGACGCCATCTCGTCGACCACGAGGCACCGACCGTCGTCGTCCTCCCGGACGCGATACAGCAGGTAGCCCCGTGGCTCGCCATCGCGGAGCCACGCGTAGCAAAAGCGCTCCGTGTCGTGAGCCTGAAAGACGCGATCGCGCCACCAGTCGGCGCTCCGGCGGGTCGCGAGGTTCACACCGTGGAGCCATCCCTCGAAGACCGGCTCCAGCGTGGCGTACTCCTCGGGCTCGATACGGCGGAACTCGCCGGCCGCGGCGGATCGCACCGTCGACAGCGCCGCGGGATCGACGGTCGCCGTCTGATACCGACAGCCGGTCGCCCAGCCGTAGCGCGCGTAGAAATCGTGCTCGAACGGCCGGAGCGCGGCGATCGGCCACCCCCGTTCGCGGTACTCCCGAAGGGAGGCTTCGAGGAGTTCCCCGACGAACCCCTGGTGTCGGCGTTCCGGTGGGGAGGCCACCCCCGAGAGGCCGGCCACCGGCAGCCACTCGCCGCGCAGCCGGGCGGTGAACTCGATGTGGGTGCCACAGGCAACGAGATCGTTGTCGTCGAATACGCCCCGATCCTCGCCGAACGCCCACCGTCGCCGACGGCGTTCGTCGATCGGCTCGTCCGGATCGTACGGCCCCGATCCGGCGTCGAAGGCGTAGCCCGTGATCGCGTGGTGGCGGTCCTCGTACTCCTCCTGGATGGGACGGTACTCGGTCATACCGATCCGGGGGTACCGTGCGTCAAATACTTTCAGGCCATCCGGTAGATCGCCGTCATCGATCTCAGTCGTTCGCCGGGGCCGCACCCGTCTCCGCGTCCGTGTCCGCCGTCGCTCCCGCTCCGCCCGCATCGAGTGCCTCCGCGAGGAGTTCGGCAAGCCCGACGATCTCGATCTCGTCCTCGAAGCTCCCGGTCTTGCGGCCGTCCTCGTACATCGTCATGCACATCGGGCACGCGACCACGAACTTCTCGACCGCCCTTCCCGCGTCGGTGTCTTCCAGCGCCTCGCGGAGTCGTTCCTCGCTCGGCTTTGGCTCCTCGTCGAAGTCCATCCAGAGCCCGCCGCCACCGCCACCACAGCAGAAACTGTTCGCGCGATTTCTGGGCATCTCGTTCAGGTCACAACCAGTCCGGCGGACGAGATCTCGGGGAGCCTCGTACTCGTCGTTCATCCGGCCGAGGTGACAGGGATCGTGGTACGTCACGGTGTGATCGAGCTCGGTCCCCGCGAGGTCGAGCGCGCCACTATCCGCGAGTTCCTGAACGACCTGCGTGTAGTGGTGCACGTCGATCTCGCCATCGGCGTTCCACTCTACGCCGTCGAGTTCGGGGTACTCGTTCGCAAACGTGTTGTAGCTGTGGGGGTCGGTGCAGACCAGCGTGTCGAACTCACAGCTCTCGAACGCGTCGACGTTGTCCTCGGCGAGCATCTCGTAGAGGCCCTCTTCACCGACTCGGCGAACGTCGTTGCCGTCGTTCTGCTCGTCCTCGTAGAGGATGCCGTAGTCGACGCCCGCGTGCTCGAAGATGGTGGCGAGCGACCGGGCGACTCGCCGGTTTCGCTCGTCGTAGGAGGGGTAGTCGCCGACGTACCAGAGGTACTCGACGGGTTCGTCGCGCGCGTCGGGCACCGCGAAGTCGAGCTCCTCGGTCCACTCGGGGCGCTTGCGCTCGGGATCGCCGAAGGAGTTGCCCTGGCCGAAGATGTCCATCATGGTCTCCTGGACGTTCTCGTCCATCTCGCCCGACTCGGTGAGCCGGCGGTTCATCTCGGTGAACTGCGGGACGTGCTCGATGTCGACGGGGCAGGCGTCCATGCAGGCCATGCAGGACATACACGACTCCATCGTGCGCGAATCGATGACGCTCGTGCCGCCGTCCGCGACGATCTCCTTCGTCTCGCCGCCCGCGTTCACCGACTCGCGATACCCCTTGAGATCGAGGATCACGTCGCGGGGGTCGAGCGGGCGGCCCGACGCCTTCGCGGGACAGACCGACGAACACCGGCCGCACTTGGTGCAGGCGTCCTGATCGAGGATCTGTCGCCACGACATGTCCTCGACCTCCGTGAACCCGATCTCGTCGGGGTCGGCGTCGGCGGGGACGCCCGGCAGCCGAACCCCTGCCTTCTCGTCGCGGGTGACGACGTTCGCGAACGAGGAGAGCATGTGGAACGGCTTGGCGTAGGGCACCCACGCGACGAACCCGAGCGCGAGCAGCGAGTGCGACCACCACGCCGCCGGGTAGATCGTCGTCGCGAGCCCTTCGGAGATGCCCGCGCCCTGGAGGACGAGCGCGACGAACCAGCCGACGAAGCTCACCGTCTCGAACTCGGGAAAGCCGGTCGCGAGGATCCGGACGCCCTCGACGAGATACCCTCCGAGGGCGAGGAGAAACAGCGTCCAGACGAACAGCCCGTCTTCGAGGCTGGTGTGTTCGCCCCAGAGCCGCTCGTTCCGGACGACGTATCGTCGGTAGATCGCCATCCCGAGACCGACGACGAACAGAAAGCCCATCGCGTCCATCACCAGCGAGTACGAGAGGTAGAAATCGCCGACGAAGAACGACTGTGTCTCGCCCAGCAGTCCCGTAATGAGACGATAGCCGTCCATGTCGATGCCCAGAATGGTGGTGCCGATCAGCAGCGTGAGGAAGCCCCACATGATGAACGCGTGCATCAGCCCGCCGTAGAGGTCGCGGTTGAACTGGTTCTCGTTGGTGGCGACGGTTTTGGCGGCGCTCACGATCCGGTTCGGGAGGTCGTCGAGCCTGGCGAAGGCGTCCTCCGTTCCCCGAGTGTAGCGGGCGAACCGCTCGTAGACCCCGTACAGGAACACCGCGACCGCGAGCGCCGCGAGGAAATAAAAGAGCGCCTTCCCGACGGGACCCACCAACCAGAACGTCTCTCGGGTGACGGTCTCTCCCGTCTGGAGCACGAGTGTCATCGATTATCGTCGTAGAGCCGACCGGCGGGGTTAAATCTTGTCCACCCGGCACGATCGGGCCGCAGTCGGTCGGGAATCAACAATGAATTTATCGTTTCCGGGCGGTAGCGTCACTGGCCTTCCGCTTGCCACTCATACCGATCCGGCAGTACGCCCACCACAGACAGTATCCCGTACAGAACCAGAAGAGCGCCAATAACTATCGCCAGAAGTGGCACTACAGGTGTTCCTGTTGGAGACACGCCGGTGAACAGCGCAAACGGATTATCGTTTGTCCAGAAGCCGATAGCGATTATCAGGAGACCGAAGCCCCCAGTGAAGAGGCCCCCTTCTGTCGCAGCGTCCATGTGCCGGTGCTCGGGTGGACCTTAGTTATCTGTTATCGTTTCCGCATCGATGTTTGAGAGTCGATTAGCGAGTGCTCATCGACCGCTCCGCTGTGATCGTCCCGGTCAGAGCGGATTTCCGACGAGTGCCCAGCCGACGAGCACCGCGGCGAAACCGAGCGCCGGCAGGTCGCGGCGGGCGAATCGGAGGTGTGGCAGGGTCGGGTTCCACGCGAAACACCGGGCACGGAGCGCCACGCCCAGCCGGTCGGCCCGCCCGAACGCCCGCCGGATTCCCGCGTTCGCGACGATTCCCATTCGATCGGTGAGCCCGCGTTCGCTCCCGAGGCGTGCGCGCATCGCCGCGCGCGTCCGCGAGAGGTCGGCCACCAGGACGGGAAGGAACCGGAAGACGAGCGCCACGCCGACGCCGAGGAAGCGACCCGGACGGCCGGGCACGAGCGACTGGACCGCCGTCCGGGAGTCACGCACGCGCGTCGTCCGGACGTAAGCGACGCTCACGGCGAGGACGAGCAGGACGCGATAGCTCGCAAGCGCCGGCGCGACAGCTTGCGAGAGGGCGATCCACGGCGGTCCGAGGGTGAGGGCGGCGATCGCCGGCCCGGCGATCAGGAGGGGGAGCGCATAGCGCGCCTCGGCGAGGGCGGCGACCGGTGACACCGCCGAGGCCGCGAGAACGACGCCGGCGAGCGCGGTCAGCACCGCGAGGCCGCGCGGCGTGGTGTGAGCGAACGCCGCAAGCGCGAATCCCACCTGCACTGCGATTTTCGCCCGCGGATCGAGTCGGTGGGCGAGCGAGTCGCCAGGCTCGTAGGTCAGCACGGCGCGCGAACGCCGAGCCCCGGAAGCCGATCGATCGCGCCGTCGGGCGGTGCGTCGAGCGCGACCCGCCCCTCGTTCATCACGATCACCCGATCGGCGGGAGCGACGAGATCGCGAAGGTCGTGGGTGACGACCACGATCCCCGTTCCATCCATGTGAAGCGCACGCATCCTGTCCAGCACCGACTGTCGCGCCGGCTCGTCGAGGCCCGCGAACGGCTCGTCGAGCACGAGGTGATTGGGTTCCATCGCGAGCGCACCCGCGATCGCGACTCGCGCCCGCTCGCCGCCGGACAACCTGTCGATGCGCTCGTCCTCGCGGCCATCCAGCTGTACTGCCGCGAGCGCGTCGGCCACCCGATGGTCGATTTCATCCCTGTCGAGCCCGAGGTTCTCGGGCCCGAACGCGACGTCCGCGCCCACGGTCGCGGCCACGAACCCGTCGCGCGGATCCTGAAACGTCATCGCGACCGCGGTTCGCGCGGCCACCACGCTCTCCGCGACCGCCTGGCCGTTCACCGACACGCTACCCGCATCGGGTTCGAGCAGGCCGTTGAACTGCCGGACGAGCGTCGTCTTCCCCGAGCCGTTCGGCCCCGCGAGCACGACGAACGACCCGTCATGGATGGTGAGCGAGACACCGTCGATCGCCGGCCCGTCGGCTCCGTCGTAGCGATGGACGAGATCGCGGGTCTCGATCATCGAGCGGCGGCGATCGCGTCGCTCCGAACGATCCCCACGCCGGCCACGATCTTCAGCACCTCGGCCGGAATGAACGCGGCCGCACCCCCGAGGAACGCCTCGACAGGGCCGAGATTTTGGACGGCCATCAGTCCGACCACCCCGAACGCGTAGATTACAACCACGCCGAGGGCCATCGCGCCGACGAGGCGGAGCAGCGAGATCGACGTGGGATCCACGAGCGAGGTGCCGCCGTGGACGACGACGCCGATCGCGGCGGCCGCGAACGGGTACGACCAGAGGTAGCCCGCGGTCGGCCCCACGAGGACGCCGAGTCCCGCCGACCCACCGGCGAACACCGGTGCGCCGAGTGCGCCCGCGAGGAGATAGAGCCCACAGGCCGCTCCGCCCCAGACCGGGCCGAGCAGGATGCCCGCGAGGAACACGCCGAGCACCTGGAGCGTGACCGGGGCGGGCGAGACGGGGTTCGGGAAGCTGACGTAGGCGAACGCGCCGATCAGGGCGGCGAACAGCGCCGCGCGCGCGAGGTTGCTCGCGGTCGCGTCACCAACGAGCTCCACGTCGCGAGTGGCGCTCACGATGCCCCCGTTCGACGGTCGCAGCGTGGTTCGGTCATCGGTACAGTCACCCGACCGTCGACTCTCTTAGCCTCGTCGGTTGACGAACCTCCTGTATCGCCGGCAGACTTTTATGGATCGGTGTCAGACGCTTCGTTCGCGCGACGATGGACGAGAAAACTGCAGAGCTCCGTGACATCTTCGTCGACGTCACCGACGAGTCGACGGTCACCGAGCGCCAGGAGGACACCCCCGGCTCGCTCACGCGCGACGAGCCGGCGGCCGAGCGCGTCGAAGCGGTCGTGGCCTCGATGCGCGAACGCTACGACTTCGATACCGACCTTCCGGACGCGGCGCTCGCCGATCTGGTCGAGGGGTTCTACGACGGCGCGAGCGACGCCGCCCTCGCGGAGCGCGCGGCAGGTGCGGTTGACGAGACCGGCGCTGAGGACGAAGACGGGGGTTCCGACGACACTTCGGCTGCCGACGTGACCGACCTCTCGCGCCGCGACGTCTTCCGCGCGCGGATGGATCTCCACCTCGTCCGGGAGGCCGACACCGACGCCCCGTTCGCCCTCGGCGACCTCCGGGATCGACTCGCGAACGACGAGTCGATCGCCGGGATCGCCGACGAGTTCGACGTCGCGGAGTCGACGGTGCGGCGCTACCGGCGGGTGCTCGACACCCAGACCGAGCGCCGGCGCGTCGGCGATCGCTTCCGCGAGGAGTTCGACGAGATCCTCTCGGACGCCGATCTCGCCTCGCTCACCGAGGACGTCACTCGCGACGGTCTTGACGACGCCACCGACGGGATGGAAAACGACCTCTCCTTTTGATCCTGTCCCCGCTGCCGGCTGTCCTAGGCTTCGACCCGAGCGCCGCACGCGAACGGGTTATCCGTCCGTGGCTCGTCGTTTCTGGCGAATGCAGGTCGCGCTCCTCACCGTCGGCGACGAGCTCCTCGCGGGCGACACCCAGAACACCAACGCGACGTGGCTCGCGGGTCAGCTCACCGATCGCGGCGCGACGATCGCACGGATCCTCGTGGTGCCCGACGACCGCGACCTGATCGCCCGGAAGGTGCGCGAGTTCGCCGGGAGTTTCGACGCCGTGATCGTGACGGGTGGGCTCGGTGGCACGCCCGACGACGTCACGATGGACGCGGTGGCGGCGGCGTTCGATCGTTCGCTCGCGCCCGATGACCGTGCGCTCGCGGATATCGAGACCACGGTCGAGGCCGTTCGTGAGGAGTTCCCCGACATCGATCTCGACCACGAGGCCGAGGCCTCGATCCCCGACGGGAGTCGACCGCTACTGAACCAGCCGGGCCTCGCACCCGGTTGCGTGATCGAGAACGTCTACGTGCTTCCCGGCGTCCCCAACGAGATGAAGGCGATGTTCGAGAACGTCGCCGAGTCGTTCGGCGGCGACGTCGAATCACGAACCTTCCACACCGCGACGCCGGAGGCCGATCTCGTCGCCGATCTCGAAGCGACTGGCGAGCGTTTCGACGTCGCCGTCGGCTGCTATCCCGATCCCGCAGTCCGTCACAACCGGATCAAACTCACGGGTGAGGACGAGAGCGAACTCGACACGGCGGCCGACTGGTTGCGCGAGCGCGTCGACGTGACGACGCCCGCAGAGTGAGCGGAAACGCGTTCAGCGCATCGTTTCGTCTGGCGACCGTGGCGCGTCCGGTGTAGATGTCGCGCTCTCGCTCGACTGGAGGATCGTGAGCGCGGTCATCAGATCGGTCCGGGAGACGAGACCGGTGAACTCCCCGTTGAGGTCGACGACCGGGAGCCGACCGACGCCCGCCGACTGCATCGTCGTGAGTGCGGTCATCGCGTCGGCGTCCGCCGGGACCGTCGTGAGCTCGCGGGTCATCACCTCCTCGACCCGGTAGGCGTCGCGCTCGACCTCGCGGACCTCGCGGGCGTCCGACAGCGTGACCAGACCGACGAGCTCGCCGTCGCGCAGCACGGGGTAGCCGGTGTGGCGCTCGGTCAACATCCGGTCGATCAGTTCGGCGACCGAGGTCTCGGGCGAGACGGCGTCGATCCCACTAGCGGGAGTCATGACCCGCTCGATTGCAACCCCCTCCAGAGCGGCCTTCGTGGTGGCCTGCTGGGCCTCACCAGCGGCGCTCATGTAGATGAAGAAGGCGATCCCGATGTAGATGATGTTGCCAACCAGCAGCCCCGCGAGACCGAGAAGCACCGCGAACCCCTTGCCGACCTCGGCGGCGAGCTGGGTGGCCCGTGCGTGGGTGCGATTGCGCGCGAGCAGCGCACGCAGGACGCGACCCCCGTCCATCGGGAAGCCGGGGAGGAGATTGAACCCCGCGAGCACGACGTTCGCCAGCGCGAGATACGCGAGGACGAACCGGGCGGCCCCGAGCGAGTCGGGGAGTGCGAGGAAGCCGAGATACGACACCGCACCGACCGCGATGCTCACGATCGGCCCGGCGATCGCGACCGCGAACTCCTGTCGCCAGTCCTCGGGCATCTCCGTTAACTGAGCGATCCCGCCGAGAAACCAGAGCGTGATCGAGTCGATCGGGTAGCCGTACCGCATCGCCACCAGCGAGTGGCCGAGCTCGTGGAGCACGACCCCGACGAACAGCCCGACGGCGGCGACGCTGCCGAGCACGATCGGGGTCTGGCCCGCCGACAGCGACGCTTCCGGGAGGTTCGCCCCCACGACGTCGTTCATGATCGAGGTCCACCGCCCCACGTCGGTGGCGATGAGCCACGCGAACAGGGGGAGGACGAGCAGGAACGATAGACCGACCTTGATGGGGATCCCGGCGATGCGGCCGATCCGAAAGCTGGGCATACCCCGAGTAGGGTCGGCGGCATCTTAAGCCCGCCCCCGCCCGCGAACGGTTTTTGCCCGCGGCGTTCGTACGTGATCCATGAGCGAGTCATCCCCGGTGGTGCGGCGGACGGAAGACATCGAGTACGAACCCGTCGATGCGGCCGACGGTCTCGAAAAAGGCGTGCTCGTCGACGAAAAACGCGGTGCGCCGAACTTCGCCATCCGGCGATTCACGCTCGAACCTGGGGGACGGGTCCCGAAACACACCAACGAGGTCGAACACGAGCAGTACGTCCTGAAGGGAGAGTACGTGGTCGGGATCAGCGAGGCGTCTTCGACGCCTCGGGCAGACGGCGACAGCGAGGCACGGTGTGCCTCGGGCCGTGCGAGCGGGCAAGGCCCGCGAGCAGAAGCCGTCGACGACGACGAGGAACACGTCGTGAGCGCCGGCGACTCGCTGTTGATCCCGGCAGGAGCGGTCCACTGGTATCGCAACGAGGGAGACGAAGAGGGGGCGTTCATCTGCGCGGTGCCGAACGGCGACGACGCGATCGAACTCGTCGAATAGCCCGGTTTCCGTCCAAAGCATCGCGATGGTCGTTCGAACCGCTGAAATACCACGATCACGTATCACCGGACGTGTCACAGCAGGTCGGGCGGGTCGAGACGCTGTTCGTCCACGGCGTCGGTGACGAGTATCTCGTCGCTGCGATCCGCGACGGGACGCGGCTCTTTCATGCGCGGCTCGAACTCGGAACGACCGACGCCGGGCCGCGGCCCGCAGCCTTTCGGATCAAGGAGGGGTCGGGTGAGGAGCCGCGCAGCCCGGATCAGTTCGTCGAGATCGCACGCCGTGCCGGCCGCATCCGGATCTCCGAGCAGACGAGCCGTCGCGACCGCGACGCGATCCGCGAGATGCTGTCGGGCTACCAGCTCGACGCGAAAACCGTCCGGACCTGCCGGTACTGCGCATCGGCCGGCCGGTACTCCCCGATCACGAGCGAAACCGCGATCGCAGCCGACGGCGAGACCATCTGTCCCGACTGCGCGCGGACAGAGCTCGAACGCGAACTCGCCCACCACGACGTGAGTTCGACCGCCGGCGACCGGCTCCAGGAACTCCTCACCGAGGTCCAGGACCTCGAACGCGTCGTCAACCTGCTCTCGGGCCACCTCGATCCCGATCTCACGAAGTTCGACGAGATGAGCGCCACTACAGAGAGTGTGGACCCCGTTCCGGTGGGCGATCTCGATCTCCATCCCGGAATGGGCGAACTGCTCGACGACCGCTTCGAGACCCTCCTACCCGTGCAGAGCCTCGCCGTCCACGGCGGCGCGCTCGACGGCGAGGATCAACTGGTCGTGAGCGCGACGGCGACGGGCAAAACCCTGATCGGCGAGATGGCGGGGCTCGATCGCCTCCTGCGCGGCGAAGGGAAGATGCTGTTTCTCGTGCCGCTCGTCGCGCTCGCCAACCAGAAGTACGAGGACTTCAGCGACGAGTACGGCCATCTCGCCGACGTCACCATCCGGGTGGGCGCGAGCCGGGTTCGCGGCGACGGCGAGCGGTTCGATCCCGACGCCGACATCGTGGTGGGCACCTACGAGGGGATCGATCACGCGCTCCGGGTCGGCCAGGACCTCGGTGACATCGGCACGGTGGTGATCGACGAGGTCCATACGTTGGAGGACGACGACCGGGGCCACCGCCTCGACGGGCTGATCGCGCGTCTCAAGGGGTACTGCGAGGACCGCGCCAACGCGGGTGCGGGCGGAAGCGAAACGAATGCAGGAACGCAGTGGCTCTACCTCTCGGCGACGGTCGGCAACCCGCGCTGGCTGGCGGGACGGCTCGACGCGAACCTCGTGGAGTTCGAGGAACGCCCGGTGCCGATCGAGCGCCACGTCACGTTCGCCGACAGCCAGGAGAAAGCCCGCGTGGCGAACAAACTCGTCCGACGGGAGTTCGATCGCGAGTCCTCGAAGGGGTATCGGGGTCAGACCATCGTGTTCACCAACTCACGGCGGCGGTGTCACGAGCTGAGCCGAAAGCTGGAGTACGACGCCGCACCGTATCACGCGGGGCTCGACTACTCCCGTCGGAAGACGGTCGAACGCCAGTTCGCCGACCAGGACCTCGCCGCGGTCGTGACGACGGCGGCGCTCGCTGCCGGCGTCGACTTCCCGGCTTCGCAGGTGATCTTCGACTCGCTTGCGATGGGAATCGAGTGGCTGACAGTACAGGAGTTCCACCAGATGCTCGGGCGCGCGGGGCGGCCGGACTACCACGATCGGGGCGTGGTCTACGTCCTCGTCGAACCCGACGGGAGCTACCATTCGAGCATGCCTGGCTCCGAGGACGAGACCGCCTTCAAACTCCTGAAGGGCGAGATGGAGCCGGTCGCGATGCGGTACGACGAGACCAGCGCCGTTGAGGAAGTCCTCGCGAACATCACCGTGGCGGGCGAGGGCGCGAAGGGGCTCACCGATCGGATGGTCGGCGAGGTACCGCTGAAACACGCGGTCGGCAAACTGCTCGACTACGGGTTCATCGACGGGCTCGAACCCACGCCGCTCGGTCGCGCGGTGACGCGACACTTCCTCGAACCAAGTGTGGCGTTCACGATGCTCGACGGGATCCGGAAGGGAACCGATCCCTACGACGTGGTGGCCGACGTCGAGCTCCGCGACGAGGAGGAGTGAGCTCAGGCCAGCGCGGCGACGACCGCGGGGACGAACGCGACATCGAGCACCGAGAGGAGCACGACGAGGATCGCGCCGGGCAGTCCGCCGATCGCGACGATCACGAGGGTGAGCCAGTCGATCTGGACCCCGACGCCGAGCCACTCCGCGACGAGGAACACGAGGAGGCCGACAACCGCGTTGACCAGCAGCGGGCGCACGGCCTGGACGATCCGCGCCGCACCGAGCAGGAAGACGACCGCGAGCGCGAGCGCCGCGATCTCGATTCCCGTAACCATACTGCGACTCCGCGGCCGTGACGTATCCCTTCTGCGATCGAACGGAAGGGTTTATTCGCGGCCGGGCGGTAGAGGGGACGCGGGACCGTGGGTTAGCCTGGTATACTCTGGCCCTTGGGTGGCCAAGACCGCGGTTCGAATCCGCGCGGTCCCACTGAGGTTTTTCTACGATACCGGAGTCAGTTCGGGGAGATGGAAACACATCGGAAAGGCGACCTCACCGAGGCGATCGTCATTGCCGAACTCAAGAAACGAGCGATTCCGGTTTCGATCCCGTTTGGGGACAACGAACGGTACGACGTCGTGACGGAAACTCCCGATGGTCGTTTGCTGAAGGTACAGATCAAGACCGGCTGGATGGCCGACGGAAAAGTGACGTTTCACGGGAAATCGCAGCACACGAACGCGAGCGGAAACGTCTATGAGACGTACGACGGCGATGTCGACTTCTTTCTCGTGTACTGCTACGAGCTCAAACGGATGTACTGGATCCGAGAAGACGAGTTTCGAACACAGATGTCGTTGCGAGTCGAAGAGCCCGAACAGGTGAAGCCGAGCATCAACTGGGCCGAGGACTACGAGTTCGACGCGACCTGGCCACCGGGGTGATACACCCCCGATCCGGTCGACCGTGGTTCCCACGGTAGGGTTCACTTTCACTCTCCACGTTGCGAAGGTTCTTACCCGGAAGCGAACAATCCAGAAACAAGGATGGCTCGTGCGGAGAACACCGAACTGATCGACGACTTCGAGGAGTTCTACCGCAACTACTACCGGAACGAGATCGGCGAGCTCGCCCGGCAGTACCCCAACGAGCAGCGATCGCTCTTTATCGACTGGGACGATCTCTACCGGTTCGACTCGGATCTCGCGGACGACTACCGCTCGCAGCCAGGCCAGCTTCAGGAGTACGCAGAAGAGGCGCTCCGACTGTACGACCTCCCCGTCGACGTGGGCCTCGGGCGCGCACACGTCCGGATCAGGGGACTTCAGGAGACCACCGAGATCCGGGAGATCCGGGCGCGCCACCGCGGCCAGCTCCTTTCGGTACAGGGCACGGTCCAGAAGGCGACCGACGTCCGCCCGAAGATCACCGAGGCCGCCTTCGAGTGTCAGCGTTGCGGGACGCTCTCTCGGATCCCACAGACGGGCGGCGATTTTCAAGAACCGCACGAGTGCCAGGGGTGTGAGCGCCAGGGCCCCTTCGACATCAACTTCGACCAGTCGGAGTTCGTCGACGCCCAGAAGATCCGGGTTCAGGAGAGCCCCGAGGGGCTGCGCGGTGGCGAGACGCCGCAGGACATCGACGTCCACATCGAGGACGACATCACCGGGAAGGTCACTGCTGGCGACCACGTTCGCGTGACGGGCGTACTTCACCTCGATCAGCAGGAATCGGGCCGGGAGGCCACGGCGATGTTCGACGTGTACATGGACGGCGTGTCGGTCGAGATCGAGGACGAACAGTTCGAGGACATGGACATCGACGAGGCCGACAAGCGCGCGATCGTCGACCTCTCGACTGCCGACGACATCTACGAACAGATGGTCGGCTCGATCGCGCCCTCGATCTACGGCTACGAGCAGGCCAAACTCGCCATGACGCTCCAGCTCTTCTCGGGTGTCGCCAAACACCTCCCCGACGGGTCGCGGATCCGTGGCGACCTCCACATGCTCTTGATCGGGGACCCTGGGACAGGGAAATGCGTCAAGGGCGATACCAGCGTGACGCTCGCTGACGGCTCGGAGCGTCCGATTCGTGATGTCGTCGAATCGAACCTCGACACGCCGACCGCGATCGAGGACGGCGTCTACGACGAAGTCGACATCGGGCTACCGTCGATGGAGCCGGATGGAACCATCACCGAGGAACGTGCGACGAAGGTGTGGAAGCGCGAAGCGCCCGACACGATGTATCGCATTCGGACGGCGAGCGGCAAGGAGATCGAAGTCACACCTTCACATCCGTTGTTCGTACAATCGGATGGACAGTTCTCCGCAACGAGGGCGTCGGAGCTACACGAAGAGGTCTTCGTTGCGACGCCGCGGACGGTGCCGACAACCGGGGACGACGCGCTCGACATCGACTACCGGCGGTCGGCGTCGAACAGCGCAGTTCGGCTGGATCTACCGACCGACTGGACGCCATCGCTCGCCCGTCTTCTCGGCTACGTCATCGCGGAAGGACACGTCCAACACCGCGACGATCACACCGGCAGCGTCTACATCACGAACAACGATTCGGCGATCATCGCGGACGTCGCGGCCGCGTACGACTCGCTCGGGGCGAACTACTCGGTCGACGAGCCTCGTGACGGAAAATTGGCGGCGCGCATCCGTTGCTCGTCCAGCGAGCTGGTGAGTTTTCTCGAAACCCTCGAACCCGCGATCCTCGAACGCTCAGCCAAGCAGCGAGTCCCTGACGCGATCCTCGGCGCAACCACGGAGACCAAACGCGAGTTCCTTCGGGCGTACGCTGACGCGGAAGGCCACGTTTCGACGAGCCAGCGCGAGCTGGCGATCGCCTCGATGAGCCGCGAACTTCTCGATGGCGTCCAGTCTCTGCTGCTGTCGGTCGGTGTTCAGTCGTCCATCGAGCCGCGCACCAACGGGAGTTACCGGGTCCGTGTCAGTGGTGCTGCCTTCGAACGATACGTCGAACGCGTCGGCTTCGTCACCGAACGGAAAGCGGACGCAGCTCACGACCTCGGCGACAGCCCGCACAACACGAACCGCGACGTCGTGCCGGACGTCGGCGACGAACTCCGGCGCGTCCGGGAAGCGCTCGCGCTCTCACAGTTCGAGTGTGGCGTCGCCCGAACGACCTACCAGCACTACGAACGCGGCGACCGGAACCCGAGCCGTGACTCGCTGCTGACTGTTGTGGAGGCTTTCGAGGAACGGATCGAATGGCTTCGGGGGACGAAACACCGGATCGAGACCGGCAGTTGGGAGGACATCGAGTCAATCAGGGACGAACTGAACGTCTCACAGGCCGATATCGCCGACGAGATGGGCGTCGAGCAGACGGCGGTGAGCTACTACGAACGGAACGACGTCGTCCCCGACGGTGGCCGAACGATGGCTGGCAAGAACGCGATACTCGAACGCATCACGACGGCCCTCGATGTCGTCGATAGCGTGGCGCGGCTGCGAGCGCTCGCCGAAAGCGACGTCCGCTGGGATCGGATCATCTCCATCGAGGAACTCACGCCCGAGGACGACTGGGTGTACGACCTCGAAGTCGCCGATACGCACACGTATCTCTCGAACGGTGTCGTCTCACACAACTCCCAGCTCCTTCAATATATCCGACAGATCGCGCCCCGATCGGTGTACACCTCGGGGAAGGGGAGCAGTTCGGCGGGGCTGACGGCGAGCGCGGTTCAGGACGACTTCGGCGAGGGCCAGCAGTGGACGCTGGAGGCCGGGGCATTGGTGCTCGCCGATCAGGGGATCGCGGCAGTCGACGAACTCGACAAGATGAAATGCGTGACTGGCGACACGCTGGTCCACCTCGGTGATCGAATCGCTCGAATCCGGGATATCGCCCACGACGCGGTTCGAGACGGCAGTATCGAGTCACTCGAGAACGGTCGGAGTATCCGTGATGTCGACCTCGAGACGTGGACGATGACCGACGACGGGCGGCTGGTGACGCGTCCCGTGACGGCCATCCACGAGTACGATGCGCCCGAGTCGCTCGTCGAGGTCTCGCTCTCGACGGGCGAACGGTTGAGTGCGACCGCCGATCACCCGTATTTCGTTTTCGAGGACGGCGAGCGCGTCGAGAAAGCCGCCGCCGACGTCGAATCGGGGGACTGGGTGTACGTGCCCCGATCCATCGAGACACCGGCGACGGACGGCGGGACGCTAGCGAGTCAGCGCGGCGATTCGAACACCGTTCCGCGTTCGTTCTCGGACGAAGCTCGCGGACAAGGTGGCGTCTCGCCATCCATGGGAGCAGTACTCGGCTACCTCGCCGGCGATGGGAACCTGTACTACCAGCGCGATGCCGGCGTCTACGGGGTTCGATTTACGAACACCGAAGAGGAGCTACTGGCGGACTTCGAACGAGCCTGTGGGGACGCGTTCGACGCGGAGACGGTTCGGCCACCGAGCGAGCAACGCGAGGACGGCGTCGAGACGGTTCGACTGTGCGGCCGGCAGTACGCCGACGCCGTCCTCGAAGCGGGGATGAATCTGGAGACGTACGACGGCAAACGCGTTCCCGAGGGAGTCACCGAAGCGTCCCGCGCTGCGAAGGCGGCGTTCGTGCGTGCGTTCGCCGACAGCGAGGGGAACGTCGACGGTCGAAAAGTGAAACTTTGCTCGGCAAGCAATCAACTGCTACTGGGCGTCAAACACCTCCTGTGGGAGTTCGGCATCTCCTGTCAGATTCAGCACCGCGTACGGGAGGAAAGGCGCGATATCTCTCTGCTCGTCATCACCGACGCCGATTCGCTGGGCGCGTTCGACCGGCACATCGGCTTCACGCTGGATCGAAAACAGACGGCCCTGACGAGGACGGTCGAGACGGTCAGCGGCGATCGAACGATTCTGGACGTCCTCCCCGACTGCGGGGCCTTGCTCGAGACGTGTCGAACGTCGCTTCGCCTGCACCAGTCCGAGTGCGGGATCGACGACGTCACGTACTGTAACTTCGAGAACGGCGACGCCGATATCTCGTTCCGTCTGGCTCGAGTCATCTTGGCGGCATTCGAAGACCGCAAATGCCGGGCGTCGCTCGCACTCGACGACCTCGACAGCGCCGGGTGGGACGATCTGGAGCGGATTCGGACCACGTTCCACGTTTCGCAGTCGGAACTCGCCGAGGGGACGGGGTTCAGCCAACAACAGGTGTCCCGGCGCTGGGGTGAGGACGAGGGACTGAAAGGGACCGTCACCGACCGGCTCCGATCGATCCTCGGATCGGTCACCGATACGGACATCAGTCGGTTCACGCAACTGGTCGACGGGGACGTCAAATGGCGACGCGTCGAGACCGTCGAAACGGTCCCTGCGACGATCGATGACGACCGCATTCGCCTGCTGGAGGAAGAGTTGGCGGATATCTTGGGCTGTTCGACCGACGAAGCCCGTGAAAGAGCACGCGCGTTCCGCACGGACGACCCCTCGCCCACGGAGTGGGACGAACTACGCACGGTTCTCGAACGATACGACATCTCGATGACGGCAGTCGCAGACGATCTGGGCGTCGATCAGGCGACGGTTTCTCGATGGTTCAACGGCCTCGTTGCGACCGATGGGTTCGAGACTGTCAGGGACGCTGTTCTGGATCGGGCCGATGCCGTCCGTTCGACGGCGATCCGAAAGCTGGAGGAGATCGAGGAACGCGAACAACCCAGTGTGTACGACCTGACCGTGGACGGGACGCACAACTTCGTTGCGAACGGGATGATCGTCCACAACTCCGACGATCGGTCGGCGATGCACGAGGCCTTGGAACAGCAGACCATCAGCATCAGCAAGGCGGGGATCAACGCCACCCTGAAGTCGCGGTGTTCGCTGCTGGGTGCGGCGAACCCCAAGTACGGACGATTCGACCAGTACGAGTCGATCGGCGAGCAGATCGACCTCGAACCCGCCCTCATTTCGCGGTTCGACCTGATCTTCACCGTCACCGACGATCCCGACCCCGACCGGGACAGGGAGCTCGCAGAACACATCCTCCGGACGAACTACGCGGGCGAGCTCAATACGCAACGAACTGAACAGACCGCGGCGAACGTTACCCAATCGGAGGTCGACGCGGTGACCGACACCGTCGCGCCCGCGATCGAACCCGACTTGCTCAGAAAATACGTCGCCTACGCCCAGCGCAACTGCTTCCCGACGATGACCGAGGAGGCGAAGGAAGCGATCAGCGATTTCTACGTCGATCTCCGATCGAAGGGAGCCGACGAGGACGCGCCGATCCCCGTCACGGCACGGAAACTGGAGGCGCTCGTCCGGCTCGCGGAGGCGTCGGCCCGGGTCCGGCTCGCGGATACGGTCGAACTGGAGGACGCAGAGCGCGTCATCGAGGTCGTCCGCACCCAGCTCCAGGACATCGGCGTCGATCCCGAGACCGGCGAGTTCGACGCCGATATCGTCGAAACGGGGACCTCGAAGACCCAGCGCGACCGGATCAAGAACGTGAAGGCGCTGATCGCGGAGATCGAGGAGGAGTACGACGCGGGTGCGCCAGTAGAGGAGGTGCTCGACCGCGCCGAGGAGACGGGAACCGAGCGCTCGAAGGCCGAACACGAACTCGAAAAGCTCCGCCGCCAGGGCGAGGTGTACGAACCCCAGGCCGACCACCTCCGGACGACCTGAGACCGGTGACGTGAGCCGCGGACCGGATCATGCACGCAGCTTCTGGTAGGTCACCCGGAGCGTCACTGGCGTGACGTCCGCGATCTCGGCGGCCGCCTGCTGGGTGAGGCCGTGATCGGTTTCTGCCGCCGCGGTGTAGAGACAGGCCGCAGCGACTCCGCTCGGATTTCGGCCGCTGATCACGCCACGGTCGCGGCCCTCCGCGACGAGTTCCCGAGCGCGCGCCTCGACACCGTGCGGGAGATTCAACTGCGATGCGAACCGCGCGAGGTACTCCGTGGGATCGATCGGCCCCGTCGGGAGACCGAGGTCGCGATTCAGGGCGTCGTAGGCCGCGGTGAGTTCGTCCCGCGAGGCCTTCGCGACCGCGACGATCTCCGCGAGCGTGCGCGAGACGCCGTCGGTGCGACAGACCGCGTAGATCGTGGCGGCGGCGAACCCCTCCAGCGAGCGCCCCCGGAGGAGGTCGGCATCCTGAGCCGACTCGAACAGCACGCAGGCCCGATCCCGAACGCTGTCCGGCAGCCCGAGCGCACATACTTGACGGCGGATCTCGGTGAAGGCGTACACCCGGTTGCGCTCGGCTTTCGAGGCGATCTGCGTCCGGGTGTGCTGGCGGCGGAGCCGGGCGAACAGGCGGCGCTTCCGTCCGGTGAGCCTGGTCGAGCGCCCGATCTCGGTCGAGAGGCCGCGGTCGTGCCGCGAGCGCGTCAGCGGTGCGCCGGTTCGCTCGCGCGTCTCGCGCTCGAACGACCGCCACTCGGGGCCGCGGTCGATCTCGTCGGTTTCGACGACGAGACCGCACCCGTTGCAGGCCGTTTCCTCGTCGACAGCGACTAGCCGTCCGTTGCATTCCGGGCAGCCGCCACTTGATTTCATACCTAGGTGTCGCTACATCCTAACCACTTAAACGTTTGTGATTTGTCGATCGGGGGTTCGCGTGGCCGGTCACTGGGCATCGCGGACGTCGTCGGCGATCCGGTCGAGATCGTCGTCGGCGAGATCGGGTCGATCGCCGGCAACGACGTGGATCGGTGCGCCGCCGTCGCCCTCGAACCGGGGGATGACGTGACCGTGGACGTGGGGCACCTCCTGGCCGGCGGCCGGGCCGTTGTTGAACGCCACCGTGGTGGCGTCGGCGTCGACCGCGCTCTCGACCGCCGGCGTCAGTCGGTGGAGCGCGGCGAAGACGTCGCCAGCGAGGTCCTCGGGGAGGTCGTCGAGGCGCTCGTGGTGGTCGTTCGGGACGACGAGCGTGTGGCCGGGCGCGAGCGGGTTCGCGTCGAGGAAGGCGGTCACGGTGTCTGATTCGTGGACGATGCGGCCGGGGATCTCGCCGGCGACGATCCCGCAGAACGGACAGTCGGCGGACATGGTCGACTCGTTGTGCGCACGAGACAAGAAGGTTCCTGCCGTGGGCGGTTCGACCTTAGCCGATCTCAGCGAGCGTCTCGTCGATGGCGGCGAGGTACGATTCGCGGGTGTAGCCGAGTCGCGACAGCCAGACTTCCTGGTACGATGGATGGAGCACCGGAACCAGTGTGGTGTCGAGGTTGGCGAGTGAAACGGGTTCGAGCACCGCGTCGAGGAACCCGTCGAGATCGCGGTCTTCGGTCGCCAGCAGGCTCTGGGTCGCGTGTTTGCCGGTCGCGATGACAGCCCGTGGCTCGACGGTGCCGATCTCGCGTTCGAGATACGGGCGACAGTTCGCGCGCTCGTCGGCCGTGGGTTCGCGGTTCGAGCCGTCCTCACCTTCGGGGAAGCACTTCACTGCGTTCGTGAAGTAGCACTCGTCGGGGTCGTAGCCGAGATCGGCGAACAGCTCCCTGATCTTTCGGCCGGAGTGGCGTGCAGTGTAGGCCATCCCGGTCCAGTTGCCGCCCCGCCAGCGGTCGGCCGCCGGCGTGCCGGCCCCTGGTGCTTCGCCAACCACCACGAGATCGGCGTCGAGCGATCCGTTGCCCCACGAGATGCACTCGCGCGAGTCGACCAGCGCGGGACACCGCCGGCAGTCGGCGGCGAGGGCATTCCTCGATTCTGGATCCGGGAACTCGGGCACGGTCGGGTTAGCGGTCGGCACAGGCTTGAGTCTGCTCCCTATCGGGATCAGCACTGATTTTCAGAATCCCCACCTCTCAGATTGTTGGTTTGGTGGACTCAGTCTGCGAGATGCAGAGAGTATAGTCAGCAAAGAGACTCTGATGATTCCACCTAGCTGATTTCTGTTGGTGGAGGGCCTACAATGATCGATGACGTTCTCCTGTCGGCTGACAGGGTCAATATTCGTCGTCCTCCTCGACGAGAAGCGAGCTCGTGATAAGATTCTTATGTCCCCTTCGGAGCCGCTCGGAAAGCGCTTGATGAGAGATATTGAGGTCGTCGGCGAATTCCTGGGCGTTCGTCTCTCGTGGAATATCGTAGTAACCGATTTCGATGGCCGCCGTAAGAGTATTGTACTGTTGCTGGGTGAGATCATGCTGGGCTTCTTCGAGGTTTTCCAGTCCGTAAATGTGGGTTACGTTGAGCGTGAATTCGTTTTCCTGAGCGTATTCGCTCGTGGCTGCGAGCCCGCTCCGTTCGGGGAAGAACACCCGTAAGTGCCACTCACCGTCGCTTGCGGTGGCCTCGTGGACAGTTGCCTCTTGTTCGGCGACCATGTAGCCGATGACCTGCGCGCGGTCGGTCCATACCATCCGATAGTACGATTCGTCTTCGACCTCGGCGAGCAGTTCGACCTCCTCGACGCTCGAATCGGCTTCGAGTATCTCGGTCAATTCATCGAACTCGCCCCGCGTTGCCCTCACGAACGGCACCACGTGGGACGTATCGTGAGCCACCACGCGGTCGACCTCGAACACCATGTCCGGTCGGCGTTCGAGCGTCTCCGAAAGCGCGAACTCTGCGGTCGGGATACTGAACTCGGCTATCGTTGACACGTGAATGTGTGGTGCGGCTTTTACATGAAGGCGTCGGCTGGAGAGCAGTCGAGATGTGTCTTGTCGCGACTGACGGATACACATCGATATCCCGCCGATCCTGATTCGCCCCATCAGATCACGGTCATGAACGCGGGCGATATGCAAGATATGCGCCCTGTATCTCGCATGCTGTTCTTCTCAACTGCTGGGATGGATTCGCGCAAAACGATGGATTGCTCCGATAATTCGTATAGCATCGATCGCGGTCCCGCTGGTCGGTCTGCCCAACCGAGGTGGCTTTAGTCCCCGGGACGGATAGCACTGCCATGAGCAGGTTCGAGGACGTCGCGGATCGGTACGATCCCGATGCGGTCGAGGAGCGGGTGTTCGATCACTGGGACGAGACCGACGCCTACCGGCAGACGAAGGAGCACCGCGCGGGCGAGGAGGCGTTCTTCTTCGTCGACGGCCCCCCCTACACTTCGGGTGCAGCTCATCTCGGCACGACGTGGAACAAGACGCTGAAGGACGCCTACATCCGGTATCACCGAATGCAGGGCTACGACGTGACCGATCGGCCCGGGTTCGACATGCACGGCCTCCCGATCGAGACGAAGGTCGAGGAGAACCTCGGCTTCGAGAACAAGAAGGACATCGAGGCGTTCGGGATGGAGCCGTTCATCGAGGAGTGCAAGACCTACGCCGAGGAGCAACTCGACGGTCTGCAGTCTGACTTCGAGTCGTTCGGCGTCTGGATGGACTGGGAGAACCCCTACAGAACCGTCTCCCCGGAGTACATGGAGGCGGCGTGGTGGGGGTTCGCCCAGGCCGCAGACCGGGGTCTCGTCGAGCAGGGCAAACGTTCGATCACCCAGTGTCCGCGGTGTGAGACCGCGATCGCGAAAAACGAGGTCGAGTACCACGAGGTCGAGGACCCCTCGATCTACGTGGAGTTCCCGCTCGCCGAGCAAGAGGGTAGCCTGGTGGCGTGGACGACCACCCCGTGGACGGTCCCGGCGAACGCCTTCGTCGCGGTCGACGAGGACGTGACCTACCAGCGGGTTCGTGCCGAAAGAGGCGACGAGAGCGAGGTGCTCTACCTCGCAGCCGACGTGGTCGAGGAGGTCCTGAAGAAGGGCCGGTACGGGGACTACGAGGTGCTCGACGAGTTCGCAGGCAGCGAGATGCTCGGCTGGGAGTACGATCACCCGCTGGCCGATGAAGTACCAAACCACCCCGACGGCGACGGTGCGGGGCAGGTGTATCACGCCGATTACGTCGAGGTCGACCGCACAGGTCTGGTCCACTCCGCGCCCGGCCACGGCCAGGAGGACTTCGAGCGGGGCGAGGAGCTCGGCCTCGACGTGTTCTGTCCAGTCGGGAGCGACGGCGTCTACACCGACGAGGCAGGGAAGTACGCCGGCGAGTTCGTCCGCGACGCCAACGACGGTATCATCGCGGACCTCGACGAGAAGGGGCTGCTGCTCGCCGAGGAGACCTACGCCCACGACTACGGCCAGTGCTGGCGGTGTGACACGGACATCGTGTTCCTCGCCACCGACCAGTGGTTCATCACGGTCACCGATATCAAGGACGAACTGCTCGACAACATCGAGGACAGCGAGTGGCACCCTCCGGAAGCCCGTGACGAGCGCTTCCGCAACTTCGTCGAGGACTCGCCCGACTGGAACGTCTCCCGGCAGCGCTACTGGGGCATCCCCGTTCCGATCTGGACGCCCGAGGGCGACGAGGACCGCTCGGAGAGCGGAGCGACCGACGACGCCCGCGAGATGATCGTCGTCGGAACGCGCGAGGAGCTCGCCGAGCGCGCGGACCAGGACGTCGATCCCGAAGCGGTCGACCTCCATCGCCCCACTGTGGACGACCTGACGATCACCGAGGGCGGCACCACCTACACTCGGGTTCCGGACGTGTTCGACGTCTGGCTCGACTCGTCGGTGGCGTCGTGGGGCACGCTCGATTACCCCGGCGAGACCGAGGCCTTCGAGGAGCTCTGGCCCGCCGACCTCATCATGGAGGCCCACGACCAGACCCGCGGCTGGTTCTGGTCGCAGTTGGGAATGGGAACGGCAGCGCTCGGTGAGGTTCCCTACGACGAGGTGTTGATGCACGGCTACGCCAACATGCCCGACGGACGAGGCATGTCGAAGTCGAAGGGCATCACGATCGAGCCGGGCGAGATCGTCGAGCGCCACGGGGCCGACGCGATGCGGCTGTTCCTCCTCTCGGTCACGCCCCAGGGCGACGACATGCGCTTCTCGTGGGAGGAGACCGAGGAGATGGAGCGCACGCTCAACATCCTCTGGAACGTCTTCCGGTTCCCGCTCCCCTATATGCGCCTCGACGGGTTCGATCCGGGCGTTGCGCCGGAGGCGCAACGAGGTGAAGGCGGTGAAACCGCCGGAGCGACGACGCTTGCGGACGTCGAGGGCGCGCTCGAACGCGAGGATCAGTGGGTGCTCTCGCGGCTTCAAACTGTGGAGGCGGAGATGGCCGACGCGTGGGCCGACTTCCGCCAGGACCGTGCGCTCGACGCTCTCCTCGATTTCGTCGTCGAGGACGTTTCCCGATTCTACGTCCAAGGCGTCCGCGAGCGGATGTGGGAGGAAGCCGACAGCGACTCGAAGCGCGCGGCGTACGCGACCTTTTACCGGGTACTGGAGGAGGTCGTCGCGCTGCTCGCGCCGTACGCACCGTTCGTCGCCGAGGAAATTTACACGACTCTCACCGGCGACGACGGGTTCGACACCGTCCACATGTGTGACTGGCCCGAGTCCGACGACGACCTCCGCGACCCCGACCTCGAACGCACGGTGGCGGTCGCGCGCGCGGTCGAGGAGGCCGGTTCGGCCGCCCGCCAGCAGGCAGAACGCAAGCTCCGGTGGCCCGTCACGCGGGTCGTGGTCGACGCCGAAAGCGAGGCGGTCGCGAGCGCGGTCGATGACCAGCGCGACCTCGTCGCCGATCGGCTGAACGCCCGCCGCGTCGAGCTGATCGACCCCGAAGATCGGTGGGACGAACTCGCCTACAGCGCCGAGGCCGACATGAGCTTACTCGGTCCGGAGTTCGGCGATCGCGCGGGCGACGTGATGACCGCGCTCAACGAGGCTCGGGTCGACGAACCCACCCTGTCGGCGCTCGAAACCGCCGTCGCGGACCGCCTCGACGATTCGGTCGATCTCTCCGAGGAGATGGTGACGATCGTGACCGAGACCCCCGACGCGGTCGCCGCGGCCGGGTTCGACGAGGAGGGCGGCGGCACGGTCTACGTCGACACCGCGCTCACCGAGGACATCGAGAGCGAGGGGTACGCCAGGGACGTCATCCGCCGGATCCAGGAGATGCGCAAGGAGCTCGACCTCGATCTCGAAGAGCGGATCCGCGTCGAGTTCGCCGTCGCCGACGACCGGATCGGTGATCTCGTCCGCGAGCACGAGACCCTGATCGCAGAAGAGGTCCGCGCCGACGAGTTCGGGGCGGTCGAGGACGGCCACCGCCGCGAGTGGGACGTCGAGGACACCACGGTGGAGATCGCGGTCGAGCCGCTCGCCGGCGCACGAGCGTAGCTCGGACTATCCCGAGATCGCATCGGCGATCGCGGGCGCGACGCTCACGGTGCTCTCGGCGCGTTCGACCGTATCGGTTCCGTGGACGGCTTCGACGCCGGCGCGGGCGAGCCTGGTCCGAGCGGTGCCCGCGAGAACGGGATGGACGCAGGTGACGAACGCGCGGGCGGCGTCGCGCTCGCGGAGATGCGAGACGGCCGTGGCCATCGTCGAGCCGGTGGCCACGATGTCGTCGACGAGCACGGCGTCGCGCCCGGCGACGTCGGTCGCGTGCGGTTCGATCTCGACCTCGGTGGCACTGTGGCGCGTTTTCTCGAAGTAATCGACCGATCCCGCGCCGTACGCGTCGCGAACGGTCGTCGCGAGTTCGCGCGCGCCAGCGTCGGGGGCGAGGAAGACGGGATCGTCGAGGGCCGGCAGGGGGGCCGCGAGTCGGCCGGCGGCGTCGACGGTGTCACAGGGAACGTCGAAAAAGTCACTCACGCTCTCTTCGTGGGGATTCACGGTGAGCACGCGGTCGGTACCCGTACTCAGGGCGCGGGCGACCGCGCGAGCCGAGACGGGGTGGCCCGCCGCGAACGCGCTGTCCTGGCGGGCGTAGCCCATGTACGGCAGCACAGTAACGACCTCGCTCGCGCCCGCCTCGCGCACCGCATCCTGAAGCTGGAGGGCTTCGAGGTGGGCGTCGCTGGTGGTGGTCGCACACACTACGATCGCGCGCTCGGCGTCGAAGTCGGGCACCGAGGCGCAGAGCTCGCCGTCGGGAAAGCGCTCGTACTCGGTGGCCGCGAGCGGCTCGTCGAGCGCGGCGGCGAGCGAACTCGCGAGCGACTGCGACGTCGAGGCGCTGACGATCATGGATGCGTGTTCGCGGGCCACCTAAACGGCGTTTCGATCCGGCCGCGCGGCGATCGCTTCGACGCCACGCAGCCCGAGCGGGTGATCGCGCCACGCGTCGTCGGTCTTCGAGAGCAAGGTCCCGTCCGCTGCGACGGCGTAGACACCGCCCACTTCGGTCCCCGTTCCGGTGTACGCGACGTCGACGACCCGTTTTTCGATGCCGTCGACGATCGTCCACTCGCCGTCGGCGTGGCGGTACAGCGTCCCGTCGGTCGCGGCGTGGGCGCGGCCGAGCGCGCCTGGTTCGGCCGTCGAGCGATCCGCGCACACCATCGAGAACGATCCCTCAAAGGCTTGGAGCCAGCCGTTGCCGAGCCGGTAGAGCCCGTCGGCGGTCGCGGCGTGGGGCGTGCCCGCGGCGGCGACGTCGCGGACGGCGTCGAGTCCGACGTGCTGGCAGTCGGTGTCCGAGCAGCGGTAGATGCCGTCGGCGGCCGCCACGAGGTCGCCGTCGATGGCTCGCGGTTCTTCGACGCTGCCGACAGCCGTCCACTCACCGTCGATGCGACGAGCCACGGTTCCGTCGGAGGCGGCGGCGAGGAGCGTTCCGTCGAAGCCGATCGCGGTCGCCCCGCCGAAACCGGTCGGCTCGGCGTCCGCACCGACCCCGAGGAACACGTCCTCGTCGGTCGCGGCCGCGAGCCGGCCGTCACAGAGTGCGAGGTCGCGCGCCGCGTCCCGGTCGACGAGCTCGATCTCGCCGATGCGTGCGCCGACCGCCGTGACGCGCGCGAGGCCGGTTTCGCTCGCGACGAACAGCGCCACCGGGTCGGCGTTCGGCCCGTGAACCCGCTTCTCGTCGATGCTGCTCATGATCGAACACGACCGGCGACCGTCGAAAGCGTTCCGGCGTGCTGGCGAGCCGTGGATGGTGTGGCTGACGGCGATCCGATGGTTCCGACCGGCGAGAGCGACCGCCGCGCGTGGTGCGGTCTGCGGTGGCGGTGCCTGGCGAATGAAGGGCGAGGCGCGCTCCGCGCGCCGAGGGCTTCGGCGGTGCTGTGCGGTCGCGGAGAGGGGTAGCAATTCTACCGCGAGCGACCGAAGGGAACGAGCGGATGTTTTTGATGCAGATTTTTGCGAGGAGAGGTGCCCGCAGCGCGCCGGAGGCGCGCAAGGACACCCGACGAAGTAAAAAGGTGCTAGAGCACGCGCTTGCCGAGCGCGCTCGCGGCGAGTTCGACACCGAGTTCGGCGGTCTCGTTGTGCGAGTCGAGGATCGGGTTCGCCTCGACGAGTTCGAGCGAGCGGAGCACGCCGTCCTGGGTGTCGCGGTCGGCGACGGTTTCGAGCGCGGAGTGAGCCTCGCGGTAGGTGACGCCCCCTCTGACTGGGGTGCCGACGCCCGGCGCGTGGCTGGGATCGAGCCAGTCGAGATCGAGGCTGACGTGGATCCCGTCGACGCCGTCGGTGGCGACGTCGAGCGCCGCCTCGGTGATTTCCGTGACGCCGCGCTGGTCGATATCGGACATCGTGTAGGCCGTGATCTCGCTGTCGCGGATGCGCTCACGTTCGGGGTCGTCGACGCTCCGGAGGCCGACGAGTGCGACGTTTTCCTCGGACAGGTTTGGGGCGTTCGCCCACGGCGTGTCGGCGAACGTTCCCATCCCGAGCGCGGCCGCGAGCGGCATCCCGTGGACGTTGCCGGAGGGGGTCGTCTCGGGCGTGTTGACGTCGCTGTGGGCGTCGAACCAGATCGCGCCGATCTCCCGGTCGCGGGACGCGCCGGCCAGCGTGCCGATCGCGATCGAGTGATCCCCCCCGAGGACGAGCGGGAGCGCGCCGCCGTCGAGCGAGGAAGCGACCTCGTCGGCGAGTTTCGTACAGACCGACTCGACCTCGTCGAGATACTTCGCGTTGGCCTCGATCGACCTCGCCTCTGGGTCGCGCTCCTCGGCATGGGGAACCGTGAGATCGCCGGCATCGACACACGAGCGACCGATGTTCCCGAGCGTCGACGCGAGCCCGGCGTACCGGATCGCCGAGGGCCCCATGTCGACGCCCCGCCGGTCGGCTCCGAGATCCATCGGGACGCCGATCGTACTGATCGTCATGGAGGGACTCCGCGGCGACATCATAAAACCGGCGTGCACCGGGGTCGGTGGTTGCGAACGCCACGCGAAGGCTGAATGCGCTCCACGACCGACGTTCCCCCCAGCGCGGCCCTCGAACACCGAGATCCACAATGGACGACACTACTCCCGTCGAGGCGACAAACGAGACGTTGCTGGCCCGACAAGCCGCCCGCGAATCGAACGCCAGAACCTACCCCCGCGAACTCCCGCTGGCCATCAGCGAGGCCGAGGGGATCGAGGTCGTCGATGCCGACGGCAACCGCTACTACGACTGCCTCGCGGGCGCCGGCACGCTCGCGCTCGGTCACAACCATCCCGCCGTCATCGAGGCGATGGAGGACCTCCTCGATCGCGACCGGGCGCTCCACACCCTCGACATCACGACGCCGGCAAAGGAACGGTTCGTCGATACGCTCTTCGACAGCCTGCCCGACGAGTTCACCGACACCGCACGAGTCCATTTCTGTAGTCCCGCCGGCACCGACGCCGTCGAGGCCGCAGCGAAGCTCGCCAAGACTGCGACGGGCAACGAACCCCTCCTGAGCTTCCAGGGCAGCTACCACGGCATGACCCACGGCTCGCTCAGCCTCACCGGCGACAGGAGTGCCAAGGCCGACGTATCAGGTCTCGTCCCGAACGTCCACTTCCTGCCGTACCCCTACGACTACCGACCGCCGTTCGGCCTCGGCGGCGAGGACGGCCACCGCGCGATCAGCCGGCACATCGAGCGGGTGCTCGACGATCCCGAGAGCGGCGTCACCGAACCGGCAGGCGTGTTCGTCGAAGCGGTCCAGGGCGAGGGTGGATCGATCCCCGCACCCGACACGTGGCTCCGGCGGCTCCGCGAGCTCACTCGCGAGCGCGACGTTCCGTTGATCGTCGACGAGATCCAGGCTGGCCTCGGCCGCACCGGTGAGCTGTACGCCTTCGAACACGCCGGCATCGTGCCCGACGTGGTGACGCTCTCGAAGGCGGTCGGCGGCGGGCTTCCGCTGTCGGTGATGCTGTACGACGAGGAGGTGCTCGACTGGGAATCGGGCGCACACGTCGGCACCTTTCGAGGCAACCAGCTCGCGATGGCCGCCGGCCGGGCGACGATCGAACACATCGTCGAGAACGATCTCGCAGCCCACGCCACGGCGATGGGCGAACGGTTCATGGAGCACTTCGCGGCGATCGACGAGCGGTTCGCGGCGGTCGGCGACGTCCGCGGTCGGGGGCTGATGCTCGGACTCGAGCTGGTCGATCCGACCGCCGACCCCGACTCCGCTGGCAGCCACCCGACCGATCCCGACCTCGCTGCCCGAGTCCGTCGGGAGACATTCGACCGGGGGCTGATCGTCGAACTCGGCGGTCGTGCGAGCGCCACCGTGCGTCTGCTTCCGCCGCTGATCGTCACGCCCGAGGAGGTCGACGAGATCGCTTCGATCCTCACCGACGCGTTCGCTGCGGCGATCGACTGATACTGTCGGACAGAACCGACACAACGGATTCAGCGGCTCGTTCCGACGAAGTCGTTGAAAGGCTTCTGTCCGACAGTATGAGCCAGCGGCAGTCGAGCCTCGATTCGTCGCGCGTCGCTTCACACGACCTGTGCTGTTACTGCCCCTCGTACTGGGCACAGACCCGGCGAATACCCTCTTCGAACTCGATTTCGGGCTCCCAGCCGGTGGCTTCGTGCATCTTCGTGGCGTCGGCCATCGTGTCGTGGACGAACATGTCCTCGTCGATCGGGTTTTCGACGTGTTCGGGCTCGATGTCGGTACCGAGTTCGTCGTTCAGCATCTCGACGACCGTGTTCGCGGCGTAGCTCTCGCCCGTCCCGAGGTTGTAGATCCCCGTCAGCCGGTGGTCGGCGGCGAGTTCGAGCCCGCGGACGATGTCCGAGACGTGGGTGAAATCGCGGGTGTGCGAACCGTCGCCGTAGATGACCGGCGGGCGACCGTTCGCGAGATCGTCGGCGAACTGGGCGATGATGTTGGCGAACTCCCCCTTGTGCTCTTCCGAACCGCCGTAACCCTGGTACACCGAGAAAAACCGCATTCCGGCAGCCGTCATCTCGTAGCGGTTGGCGAAGTACTCGGCGTAGCGCTCGCGGGCGAGCTTCGAGGCCTCGTAGCCCGAACCCGCCTCGATCGGCATGTCCTCGGGCGAGGGCTCGGTCCGGTCGCCGTAGATCGAGGACGTCGAGGCGTAGACCACGGTGTCACAGCCCTCGCGTCGGACCTGCTCGACGGCGTTCACGAACCCCTCGACGTTGACCCGCGCGCCGCGCTGGGGCTCTTCCTCGTGCATCTTCTGCGAGGAGAGCGCCGCGAGATGGAAGAGGACGTCCACGTCGCTCGGGAGATCGTCGTCGACCACGCTCGCCTCGACGAACTCGACCTCGTCGTCGAGATTGTCTGGTGTCCCGAGGTAGCCGTCGTCGAGCGCGATCACGTCGTTCGTTTCGGCGAGGTGGTTCGCGAGGTTCGACCCGATGAACCCCGCACCGCCGGTGACGAGCACGCGCTGGCTCTGCATGGTTCGACGGGGCGTGCGGATCGTCAAGTCTCTATCGGAACGGTCCCGTGGATGCCGAGATCGAAACCACAGGACCCGGAACGGACACCCACCGGGTTTAAGTGTGAGTGTCACGAAAGCGGACATATGTCATCTATCGAACTGACTGACAGTCAGAAGAAGATTCTTCAGGAACTGGTCGATCTCTATCGCGAGAGCGAGAGCGCGGTCAAGGGCGAGTCGATCGCGGAGATGGTCGACCGCAACCCCGGCACGATCCGCAACCAGATGCAGAGCCTCAAAGCGCTCCAGCTCGTCGAGGGTGTTCCAGGGCCGAAGGGCGGGTACAAGCCGACGGCGAACGCCTACAGCGCACTCGACATCCAGGAGATGGACGAGCCAGAGACCGTCCCGCTTTCGCACAACGGCGAGCCCGTCGAGAACGCGAACGTTCAGGAGATCGACCTCATCAGCGTCCACCACCCCGAGAAATGTCGCGCGGAGATCCATCTCCAGGGATCGGTCCGGGAGTTCCACGACGGCGACTCCGTGACGGTGGGTCCGACACCGAAATCACACCTCGTGATCGAGGGCGACATCGACGGAACGGTCGACACCGACAACGTCCTCGTCCTCAACACGACGGGGATGCAAGCCCCGGCCGAGAACTGAACACCGAGCCACCCTCAGACAGTCGCCAGCGTTCTCAGCGATCGAGCCGGATGAGCCGGTCGGCCTCGCCCGCGAACTGCACCGTGGCGGCGTCGAAGGAGTCGGCGTACCGCACGAGCAGCGTCAACAGCAGCTCCGGCCGGTCGAGAGCGTAGCCGTCGGCCCGCGAGAGCAGCCCCGCGCGTTCGAGGTCGGCGGCGTGCTTGCTCACGGTGGGTCGCGAGACGCCGAGTTCGGCCGCGAGATCGCTCGCGGTCGCGTCGGGATCGATCAAGAGCGTGCGCACCATCCCGCGGGGTGTCTCGCGCCGGAGGTAGCCGAGCGCGATCCGTTCGAACTCGTCGAACTCGCCCGCGGGGAAGAAGCGTCGGTAGTCGCCGTCGCGCCGGCTCTCGACCGTTCCTTCGTCCTGGAGTCGCCGGAGGTGGTGTTGGGTCTCGCCGGTGCCGAGATCGAGGTCGTCGCGGAGCTTCGAGAAGTGTGCGCCGGGCGTCGCCGCGAGGTAGCCCGCAATCGCGCTCCGGGCGTCGCTGTCGTCGTCGGCTGCGAGGTGTGTGAACGGGCCGACCGCTCCGAGCGCGGCGAAGCGCCGGAGCGTGGACCGCTTCTGTTCGTCGACCTCGCGCTCTCCCATTGGCTCTCCTTAGTGGAAGTTACCTAAAACCTCTTCGACCGTGTGCGCCGCTGCACCACGAGCGACGCCGCCGCTCAGTTGGCTTCCGGTTCGGCCTCGCTCTCTTCGGCGTCGCTCGCCTCGTCGGTGACGTTTGGTCCTTCCATCGACTTGCTGCCTTCCGACGTCCCCTCGTCCGTGCCGCCGCCACTCGTCGTGCCGCTGGGTTCGTCCATCTCCGCGATGACCTGATCGGGATCCTGGATGTCGCCGGTCGCCTCCCCGGTTTTGATCGCTTCGGCCTCCTGTTCCATCGCCTCGATGTCGAGTTCGGCGTCCTCGTCGATGTTGCCGATGATCTCGTCGATGTCGTCGAGCCCGATCAGCTCGCGGGTCTCGTCGTCGAAGTCGAGGCTGTCGAGGTCCTGTCCGTCCTCCCGGACGTCGCTGCCCGTGAGGTGCTTGCCGTACCGGCCGAGCATCGAGGAGAGCTCCTGGGGCAGGACGAACGTCGTCGACTCGCCCTGACCGATCGATTCGAGCGTCTCCATCCCCTTGTCGATCACCGCGCGCTCACCCATCGACTCGGCGGATTTCGCTCGCAACACTGTCGAGACCGCATCACCCTGCGCTTCGAGGATCTGGCTCTGCTTTTCACCCTGGGCGCGGATGATGTTCGACTGTTTCTCACCCTCCGCACTCTCGACCGCGCTCCGGCGTTCACCCTGGGCTTCGAGGATCATCGCACGGCGACGCCGCTCGGCGGAGGTCTGCTGCTCCATCGCCTGCTGGACGTCCGCCGAGGGGTTCACTTCGCGAACCTCGACCGACTCGACACGAACGCCCCACTCGTCGGTCGGCTCGTCGAGCTCTTTTCTGATTCGGCCGTTGATCTCCGAGCGCTTGCTCAGCGTGTCGTCGAGGTCCATGTCGCCGAGTACGGCTCTGAGGGTGGTCTGGGCGAGGTTCGAGACGGCGCGCTTGTAGTCGTCGACCTCCAGAAACGCCTTCTTCGCGTCCATCACCTTGATGTACACCACTGCATCGGCGGTCACGGGCGAGTTGTCGCGCGTGATCGCCTCCTGGCGCGGGACGTCCAGGGTCTGGGTCCGCATGTCGAACGGGTAGGTGTTGTTGACGAACGGCGGGACGAAGTTGATCCCGGGTTCGAGCAGTTTCCGGTAGTCGCCGAGCACCGTGAGCGCACGCTTCTCGTAGGCGTTGACGATCTCCACCGCGCTGTAGACGGTGATGATCGCGACCAGCAACACCAGCAGTACCACGATGACCGGGGCGAAGCCGAGCCCGGCCTGAAGCGGAACGAGTGTCATCCAGCCAGACTTAGGAAGACGGGGACATAAGGGTTCGGTCGGGGGAAACCGGCAGCCGGGGCCGATCGCGTCGCGGTTCAGGCGGTTTCGCGCTCGCGCTCGTCGTCGGCCTCCTCGCGCCCGCGGGCGAGCTCGCGATCGATGTCGCCCTCGATCGCGCCGAGCGCCTCGACGGTGACGACGTTGCCGCCGCCGGGGTCGGTGACCATGACTGGCTCGCCCTCGGGGATCTCGCTGTCGAGGGCGCGCGCGGCGTAGTAGGGGTTGAACCCGCCGCCGTCGAGCTTGACCTGGCCGCCCGACCGGGTCACGCGTTCGGTGACGTGACCCGACTTCCCCCGGAGGGAGTTCGAGTCGCTCGTCTGGCCCATGTGCTTCCCGCCGTAGAAATCGAACTTCCGATAGGCGTACAGGGTCCCTGCGCCGCTGGCGAGCACGATCCCCGCGAGGATGACCGCGAGCACCACTGGGCCGAGGATGCCACCGAAGACCGTTCCGAGCACCACCCCGACCAGTCCGGCGACCAGCAGCGCGACCCCGAGGACCACGAAGTGCGCACCGGGAGCGAGCGCCTCCAGGCCCATCAGCCCGAGTCCGGCGACCACGAGCACCAGCGGGAGCTGGTTGAGGACGAGATCCGTGGCCTGGAGCACGACTGCGCCAGGCACGGCAGCCAGCGAATGGCCGAACGCCAGTACCATGATGGTGTGTTAGGGCGACGCGTGATTAACTGTTGGGTCCATGACTCAGATCCCGAGGATCACGAGCAGCGCGACCGCGACCCCGAGACAGACGAACAGCGTGTTCTCGAGGCTCGGCGATCCGGGTTCGATGTCGGTCGCGCCCGCCTCGCCGAACACGTCGGTCGCCTGTCCGTCGACCTGGTCCGTTCCCGACTCGCCCTCCGTCTCCGGCGCTCCACCACCGTCCTCGTCGGACTCTTCGAAGTCCTCGACCGCATATTTCCAGTCGTCGGCGTCGTCGGTCATGTCCCGAGAACGGGTTCCAGCCTGAAGTGCGTGCCGCCAGGCCCACGAGAGAAACCGGTTTCGGTGGAGAGAGGGCGAGGAGGTCAGTAATCGACGGTTCTCCGTGGACTGACGACGTACTCGACGGTGCCGGCACCGTCGGCGAACTCGTACCCGATCTCGACCGGCGTTTCGGTACCGAGTCGGAGGTCCACGTCCGGCGTTCCGGCGATCGCTCGGTCGATCGCCTGCAGGTAGTCGAGCGAGAACAGCGAATGGGCGTCGTCCGGCGTGAACGCGACGAGGTCGTCCTCGCTGAGGACGAGCGAGACGTCGTCGGTGTCGCCCTCGGCCTCGACGTAGAAGGTGCTCGCGTCCGCGTCGATGCCGAAGGCGACCTGGTTCGAAACCATGTCCGCCGCTCGCAGGGCGTGGTCGATGGCGTCGGCCTCAACGACGACCCCGCCAGGGAGGTCGACAGCCGTCTCCGAGAGGTCGGGCGGCGATCGGATCGAGCCGGGGTCGATGAGCGCGAGCGTGTATTCGAGGTCGTCGATGGTGATGTCGAGGGTGCGCGTTTCGGGATCGAGAACGAACTCGATCAACTGTCCGCGGTCGGCCATCCCGACGACCTCCTTGAGTCGGCCGACATCGACGCCGATCCGTCCGCCAGCGGACTCGTACGACTCGAACGCGTCGTCGGACAGTTCGAGGTCGACCATCGCGACGCTCGCCGGATCGACCGCCGGAACCCGGATGCCGCCGTCGTCGAGTTCGATGCGACACTCGTCGACGAGCGCATCGACGAGGTCGACGATCGTCCCCATCGTCTCGGCGTCCGCGATCGCCTCGAAGGAGTGACCAGCGGTATCGTCTGCGGTACGCATGTGTCCCATTGTCGTCTGCGAGACACATAACCACTTTGTGAGTTGTACTGATAATAACCTGATTTGGGGTATGTTTATATGCGTGTGACTAGTTTCGTAACCCGATATAGAGTATGAGCGGTGATGGCCGAGAACGCGGCATGCTGAGTCGAGCGGATCGAGCGTATCTCCGGGGTGAGACGGAGCTCGCGAGCGCCCAGTCGGAGCGAAACGCGCGCTCGCGGATCCGTGACCGTATCCACGACGCCACGCTCGATTTCGAGGTGCTGGTCGAGCATCTCTCGGATCGCGACCGGGAGCTGGTGTTCGGAAAGCGCTTCGAGGAGATGGAGGGGGCCGAGGCGTTCGACGTCCTCGTGTCCGCGATCGCGTTCCTCTATCGGGCGACGGGCGACACCGACATCGCGTTCGAGACGGTGCTGAAAGAGGGGATCAACGTGGCCGAGGCGAAGGCGGATCGAGCCGCGACCGTCGACCTCGATCTGACCTTCCAGACGCTCACTGCCGAACAGCTGCGCCACAAACTGGAACAGGGAGAGACGCTCTCGCTCACCGAGATCGCGTATCTGCACGAAAGCGACGACGTGAGCATGGACGAGCTCGCACAGTACTTCACGGACGCCGATGGAGCCGAGGCGATCGACGACGGTCGCATCCAGTCGAAGGTCACGAACTTCTGAACCGGGAGTTCGACGAACGCGATTCGAGGGTGGTTAGCGAACCCGCGTGCCGGGCACGCTGTCCGCGTGGGTGGTGAGCAGGTCCGCATCCTCGCCCGCCGCGAGCACCATCCCGTTGCTTTCGACGCCGAACAGCTCGTTCTTCTCGATGTTGGCGAGCACGACCACGCGGGTTCCCGGGAGGTCGTCGAGATCGTGGAGCTGCTTGATCCCCGCGACCACCTGGCGAGTTTCGACGCCGAGATCGACCTCCAGCCGTGCGAGGTCGTCCGCGCCCTCGATCCCCTCCGCGAGTTCGATTTCCCCCACTCGGATGTCGAGGTTCTGGAACGCCTCGAACCCGATCCGCTCGTCGGCGAGCGCCGGGAGATCGACGTCGGGTTCGGCGGTGTCGTCGTCGGAACTGTCTTCGTCGGCGTCGCTCTCGCTGGCGGCTTCGATCTGGGCTTCGAGCTCCTCGTTCAGCTCCGCGACGCGATCGTCTTCGATCGTCTCGAACAGCTCTTCGGGGGCGTCGAAGTCCGCGGACGGCGCGTCGAGCGCCGCGTCGAGGGTGGCGTCGTGGACCGAGCCGGACTCGTCGAGCTGGTCCCAGAGTCGTTCGGCGGTGCTCGGTAACACCGGCTCGGCGAGCACCGCGATCGCCTTCACGAGCTGGACGCAGTCCCGGATCACCGCCCCGCGCTCGGGATCGTCGAGCTTCCACGGCTCGTGGCCCTGGATGTACTCGTTGCCGAACTGGGCGAGTTTGACCGGTGCCTGGCCGATCGCTCGGATGGAGTAGTCGTCGAGTGCGTCGCCGAAGTCCTCGATCGCCGACTCGATGCGCTCCGCGACCTCTTCGGAAACGTCGCTTTCGGGTGTGCCGTCGTAGTTGCGGTGGGCAAAGAGTAGCGACCGATAACAGAAGTTGCCGAGCGTCCCCACCAGCTCGCCGTTGACCCGCTCGGCGAACCGTTCCCACGAGAAGTCGACGTCCTGCTGGAACCCCGTCCCGGTGGTGACGTAGTACCGATAGAGGTCGGTATCGAACCCCTCGTCGAGGTAGTCGTCCGCCCAGACCGCCCGATTCCGGCTGGTCGAGAACCCCTTGCCGTCGAGGTTGACGAACCCGCTCGCCAGCACCGATCGGGGTTCGTTGTAGTCCACCCCGTGGAGGACGGCGGGCCAGAAGACGGTGTGGTGCTGGATGATGTCCCGGCCGATGACGTGGACGATCTCTCCCCCCTCTTGCCAGACTTCCTCCCAGTCGTACTCGTCGGCCCCAACGCGTTCGCTGTACTGCTTCGTGGAGGCGATGTATTCGATCGGCGCGTCGACCCAGACGTAGAGCACGAGGTCCTCCTCGCCAGGGTACTCGATCCCCCAGTCGAGATCGCGGGTGATACACCAGTCCTGGAGCTCCCCCTCGATCCACTCCCGGGGCTGATTTTTCGCGTTCGACGTGCCGTCGAGCCGGTCGATGAACCCCGTGAGGTAGTCCTGGAACTCCGAGAGCCGGAGGAACTCGTGCTCGCGGGTGCGGTACTCCGCGGGGTTCCCCGTGATGACGCTGGTGGGCTCTTCGATCTCGCCCGGTTCGAGGTGGCGACCGCAGCCCTCGTCGCACTCGTCGCCGCGGGCGTGTTCGCCACAGTACGGACACGTTCCCTCGACGTACCGATCGGGCAGGGGTTGGTCCTCCTCGGGGTCCCACGCGACCTCGATTTCCTTCTCGTAGATATACCCACCGTCATCGAGTTCGCGCACGAACTCCTGGGTGAGTTCGACGTTCGTCTCCTCGGCGGTGTGGCCGTAGTTGTCGAATGCGACGTCGAACTCCGGGAACGTCGCTTCGTACTTCTCGTGGTGGCGCAGCGCGAACTCCTCGGGCGAGACGCCCTCGCGCCACGCGTTGACCGCGACGGGCGTGCCGTGCATGTCCGATCCCGAGACGAACGCGGTGTCCTGGCCGAGTTTTTCGAGCGCGCGCGCGAACGCGTCGCCGCCGACGTAGGTTCGGAGGTGGCCGACGTGGAGATCGCCGTTGGCGTACGGGAGTCCGCACGTGACCACCGCCGGGTTTGCGGTGGGGAACGACTCGTGGCTCATGGGTAGCGATACCTCGATGCGGGCCTAAAGCCCGCGGTTTTCTCGTTGGCGTGCATGGTCGGTGATTGGGATTGCGTCGTAACTGAAGAGCGAACGATCGGAGAACGCGCCGCGGTTTCTGCGCCGTCCGTCGGCACCGCGTCAGCGGGTTCGACGCGCCGGCGGGTCCACCACGCGCTACGCGGGTCGCATAGCGTGTGAGCACATCGCGTGGTGGACCGACGGGAACATACTCTCCTGTGCGAAGGCGGGACACATAACGGTGTTCCTCACGGTGAGCGGCCGACACCGATAGTCGTCGGATCGCCGAACGCCGGTTCAGAGGGCGAAAAACGGCGCGAACACGCCCACCGTGACGAGCAGGCGACCCACGCTCCCGGCGAACGTGGCGGCGGCGAACTTCACGTAGTCCTCTTCGAGGACGGTGAACGCGTAGATCGAGAGCGTATCGGGGAAAAGGGGACAGAGAGCGCGAGCGCGATGTAGCCGTACTCCCGCGCGAGTTCGACCGTCCGGCGCTCGGACCACTCCACGACGTCGAACCGCGACTCGCGGAGCCGGTCGATGACGGGACCGGACTGTCGTTTCGCCTCGTGACCCAGGTGGAAGGCGACGACGCTGCCGGCGGCGCATGCGGTGGTTGTCGGGGACGACCGCAGTCACGCTAACACGCTCGGCGTACTCCAATAAAGACAGTACGGTCGGCCGCCGGCGATTCAGACCTCGATCGAGTTCAGTGAGTGGACCCACTCCGTGCCTTCCGTCCCACCCCAACTGATGCTGATGCCAGCGACCTTCCCGGCGGCGGAGAACGCGACGTTGAGGCCACTCAGGCAGTTCCCGCCGAGGAGACCCTCGGTCTTCCACGTGTGGGCGTAATCCGCGTAGATTCGATGCTGGCCAGATTCCTGCTTCTCCATGTCGAACGCGAGGTGCGAGGAGACGTCGCCGTTGTAGTCGTTGTCGTCCTTCCGGTGGGCGTCTGACTCGTACTCGGCGGTGACGCCGTAGCGTTCGTCGTCGACGGTATCGACGTAGGGGCCAGTGTCGACGTTGCCGTCGTACGCCCAGCGGTCGTCGGAGTAGGTAACCGAGACGCCATCGGCGGGGTGGTTGCCGAAGCAAATCTTGTCCGCGTCGGGCGAAACGGTCCAATGGTACGAGGTCCGGAACACATCGTTGCCCTCGCCGTTGTTGTAGTCGTACCACGAGTAGATGTTGAACGTCGACTCGGACTCGACGAAGGCGTCCTGCGTCGTGACGCCGTCAAGCGAGGTGCGGGAGAGCGAGGGGCCGGTGGTGCTTCGGCCCCCGTATTCGATGTCGTGTCGCTCCAGCAGGCGTTCGGCCTGTTCCGGCTTGTCGTTGTGAAGGAGTTGCTCGACGGTATTGCTGATGCCAGCACGTTGTGCGCTGGGGCCGTCGCCGGAGGTCCCTGGCGAACCGGAGACGGAGACCGATGCGAGTGCGGTTGCGAGGACGGTACCACTGCTTTTCAGAATGGTTCGTCGTCGCATACATAGTTATTACTGATGAAGAACTTGATATTTGTGGCCGACGGAATACTTGGTTGTTGATTAATCCTTGAGCGCTGTCGGACGTAGCCGGTCAAACGAGCTCGAGAATGGCCTCGAATCCCGCCTCCCAGAGGACGAGTCGTCCGACGCTACCGGTAAATGTGGCGAGCGCGAACTTCACGTAGTCCTCCTCGAGAACGGAGAACGCGTAGATGGAGAGCGTATCCGGGAACCCGGGGACGCACAGCGCCATCGCCAGCCCGGCGTAACCGTACTTGCGGGCTATCTTGATGGTTTTGTTCTCGCTCCACTCCACGATGTCGAACCGCGACCGGCGCAAGAAGCGGATGACGGGGCCGGCCTCCTTCGCCTCCTGTCCGAGATGGAATGCGAACAGGCTGCCGGCTGCCTTCCCGGCCCCGCTGACGACGATGATGAGGCCGAGCTCCCCCCACCACGGGAGGCCGAGCTGAAGCGGTGCGAACAGAACGATCTCGCTGGGTAACGGCAGGACGAACGCAATGAGGAAGGAGTAGACGGCGATGATACCCAGACCCGCCCAGCCGGTTGCGGTCTCGACTGCCTCCTCCAGCCCGCCGAACTGCAGCGGCACGGCCCCGACGGCCGCGAGATCGGCGAGCGCGGCGAACGCGGCGGCCGACGGGAGTGACACGGCAGTGTGTGCGCTCGCGTCACATCTAAGTGTGGCGTTATTCGACGCGATCGAGATCGGTCACGAACTCCCGAAGCGTCTCGCGGGTGACGTGGGGCATGCACACGATCCGGAGATCGCCCGACGCGGTGCGTGCGATCCGCCAGCCGGCCTCACGGAGTGCGTCGAACTCGCGTTCGGGGAGGGTGGCGGCGACCAGCGGCAACTCGGGTTCGACGACGTCGTAGCCCCGTTCGTCGAGTGCGGCGGCGAGCCAGTCGGCGTTCGCCTGACAGCGCTCGGCCTGCTCGCGATAGCCATCGGGCCAGAGTTCGTCCATCGCGGCGGCCGCGCTCGCGACGCCCGCGCCGCTCCGCGTCCCCGTGAGGCTGGCCTGCGAGGCCGATTCGAGATACGGCGTATCGATCGCGAGTTCGTCGAGCAGATCGGACGAGCGCGCGAGCAGTCCGCCGGCGGGCACGGCCGCCTGACCGAGCTTGTGGGGGTCGATCGTCAGGGTGTCGATGGCGGCGTGATCGAACTGCCAGTCGTGCTCGGTGAATGGCAGATGAAAGCCGCCCCACGCGGCGTCGACGTGACACAGCGCCTCGGCCTCGCTCGCGAGATCGGCGATCGCGGGGATCGGATCGACGCGCCCGTACTCGGTCGAGCCGGCGACGCCGACCACCGCGACGGTGTCGCCGTCGACGAGTTCGCTCATCGCGTCGGGATCGGCCCGGTAGTCGTCGTCGAGCGGTGCAGTTCGAAGCTCGAGGCCGAGCACGTCGGCGGCCTTGTGGAAACTGAAGTGGACGCTCGCGGGTGCGACGACGTTCGCCCGTTCGCTGGTCACCGGACCGCCGGTCGGCCCGCGATCGCGCGCGATCCGCATCGCCTGGATGTTCGCCTCGGTGCCACCGCTGGTGATGTATCCTACCGCATCCGGATGGCCGGCGATCTCGGCGAGCGCTGTGATGGCCTCGCGTTCGAGATCCGCGACCGTCTCGTAGGTGGCCGGATCGCCGGGGTTCGTCGCGAGGAACTCCTCGGCTGCCGCGCGAGCCGCGGGGTGGGGTTCCGTACACATCGAGGAGAGAACCCGGGAGAACTCCTGCGGGGAGGCCCGCTGCATGTGGTCGAGTTTTGGGTCGTGATCGGTTTAGCCGTTGTGTCTCGGCGTCGCTGTGGAACAGGTAGCGAACGGCACCGAAGATACTTGTTTCTCGCCATCACACTCGAAATCATGATATCCTTTTCCGCCGACGTTTTCGTGATTTTCGGCACCGTGCTCGTGAGTTCGGCGTTCGCGAGCTCCCGGCTGTTCGAGTTTTTCTCCCGCATTGGCGTTCCTGGCGGGTTCTACGGCCGGGCGGTTTCGAGTTCGGTGCTCGGCGTCGGGGCGGGCCTCGTGACGACGTGGATCGTCGTGGGGCTCATCAACGCCACGACGTTCGGGGTAGGGACCTAACGCCGCAGCGCGGATGGAAAAACGGTGTATCGAGCGGCAACTCCCGATCGGCGGGCCGAACCGCCAGCTCAGCGGACGGTATCGAGAATGAGCTTCTGCTCGACCCGCTTGACCTCGTGTTGCACGTCTCGAACGGCGTCGATGTTCGCCGAGATCGAGGAGACGCCCTCGTTGACGAGGAAATCCACCATCTTCGATTTCGAGCCGGCCTGGCCACAGATGCTCGTCTCGACGTCGTGCTCGCGACAGGTCTCGATCGTCTCGCCGATGAGTTCGAGCACCGCGGGGTGGAGCTCGTCGAACCGGTCGGCGACCTGGCCGTTGTTGCGGTCCACGGCGAGGGTGTACTGGGTGAGATCGTTGGTGCCGAAGGAGGCGAAGTCGATGCCGGCCTTTGCCATCTCGCCGACGCACAGCGCGCTCGCGGGCGTCTCGATCATCACGCCCCACGACCGCTTGTCGATGTCGATGCCCGCCTCCTCCATCAGATCGCGTGCCCGCCGGACGTCCTCGACGTCGTTCACGAGCGGGAACATGATCTCGACGTTGTCGTAGCCCATCTCGTACAGCCGCCGGAACGCTTCGAGTTCGTGGACGAACACCTCGGGCGTGTCGAGGCTCCGGCGGATGCCCCGATACCCGAGCATGGGGTTGTGTTCATCGGGTTCGTCGCCGCCGCCCTGGAGCTGGCGGAACTCGTCCGTGGGTGCGTCGAGCGTGCGCACTCTCACTGGTCGAGGGTAGAACTCGTCGGCCGAGCGCCGGACGCCCTCGACGATCTCCTCGATGTAGGCGTCCTCGCCGTGGTCAGCGATGTACTTCTGTGGGGTCTTGTTCGTCGAGAGGATCATGTGCTCCAGTCGGAGAAGCCCCACTCCGTCGGCCCCCGTCGCGGCCGCGCGTTCCGCAGCTTCAGGAATCGAGACGTTGACCTTCACTTCGGTCGCGGTCATCGGTTTGACCGGGGATTGCGGGCGGACCTCCTCGACGGCGTCGCGCTCGCCGTCGGTCGTCCGGCCCTCGCGGATCGTCCCCTTGTCGCCGTCGATCGTGACGAGCTGGCCGTCCTCTAGAGTACCAGTCGCGCTCTGGGAGCCCACTACGGCAGGGACGCCGAGTTCGCGCGAGACGATGGCGGCGTGGGAGGTCATCCCGCCCTCGTCGGTCACGATGCCGCCCGCGCGCTTCATCGCGGGCACCATGTCGGGCGTGGTCATCTCGGTCACGATGAGGTCGCCCTCCTCGACCTTGTCGAGTTGGTCGAGCCGCTCGACCAGGCGAACCGGACCGCTCGCCACGCCGGGACTCGCACCGAGTCCGGTCAGAATGACTTCCTCGGCCGTCGTGTCGTCGGCACCGCTGCCGTCCGCGACGCCCGTTTCGGCCCCGGCTCCCGCGTCGGCTTCGGTGATCGTCGTGATCGGCCGCGACTGGAGCATGAACACCTCGCCGTCTACAATTGCCCACTCCACGTCCTGGGGCTCGCCGTAGTGGTCCTCGACGCGCTCGCCGAGCTCGACTAGCCTGTCGATCTCGCTCTCGTCGAGCACCTGGGCGGTGCGTTTGTCCTCGGGAACGCCCTCCGAGACGGTTTCGCCGGTCTCGCTTTTGACGTACATCGTGTTCTTCTCGGCGACCGTCACGGAGTCGAGGTCGCCGCTCGCCCGATCGATCACGTAGTTGTCGGGCGAGACCTCGCCCGCCACGACCGCCTCGCCGAGCCCCCACGCGGCCTCGATGATGAGCTCGTCCTCGCCGGTCGAGGGATGGGAGGTGAACATCACGCCCGACTTCTCGGCGTCGACCATCCGCTGGACGACCACCGCGATGTCCACTTTTTCGTGATCGAACCCCTGCTGTTCGCGGTAGTAGATCGCCCGCTGGGTGAACAGCGACGCCCAGCACTCCCGGACCCGCTCGACGAGATCCTCCTCGGTGACATTGAGGAACGTCTCCTGCTGGCCCGCGAAGGAAGCGTCCGGGAGGTCCTCGGCGGTGGCCGAGGAGCGCACCGCGACGAACGCCTCCCCGTCGTCGAGATTGCCGTAGGTTTCGACGATCTCCTCGCGGAGGTCGGCGGGCATCTCGGTGTCGAGGATGAGCTCCTCGGCGCGGGCCTGGGCCTCCGCGAGCGCGGCCGAGTCGTCGGGGTCGACGTCGACCGCCTCGAACAGTGCCTCGTCGATCCCGGTCTCCTCGATGAACGAGCGGTAGGTTCCCGCGGTGACGACGAACGCGGGCGGCACGGGCAGTCCGGCACCGGCGAGTTCGCCGAGCGACGCGCCCTTGCCGCCGACGTCGCCGATGTCGTCCTTTCCGACCTCGTCCAGCCAGAGTACGGCCATGTGGCTCAACACTCACGAACGTCGATAAAGAAAGTTCCGAACCGATCGACGGGTGCGAAGGGACACCAGGGCGGTCGCCACCTCCGAGAAGCGGTCGCCGCACGCAGCGGGGATCAGGCTTCGATGAGGTCGCTCTCGTCGATTTCGGGGACCGTCAGCTCCCCGTCGAGCGCCACCGCCGCACGCCCCCCGACCCGCCACCCGCTCGCCAGGCGGCGCGCCGTCGTCGATGCGGACCGCGACCCGGCCCGGCCGATCCACGAAGTGACCTTGCTCGAAGGTCATCTCGTTCGCCTCGACGGCGTCGAACTCTCGAAGGTAGGCCCCGACCGCCCCGCTCGCGGTGCCCGTCACGGGGTCTTCGGGAATCCCCGCGCCCGGCGCGAACATCCGGCCGTGGGCGGTCGCGTCAGCAGTCAGAGTGTCGAACGTGACGGCGTACAGCCCGGTCGCGTCGACCGTCTCGCAGAGCGTTTCGATCGTGGCCATGTCCAGTTCGCACTCGCCGAGCACCGAGAGGAAGGTGACGGGCACGACCAGGAACGGGAGTCCGGTCGAGCTCCGGGCGAGCGGCAGGTCGACGTCCGCGATCGCCGCCGGATCGACATCGAGCGCGCCGGCCACTCGCTCGGTGTCGAGATCCACGGTTTCGATGTCGGGATCGTTCTGGGTCATCCACACCCGTTCGCCGTCGATCTCGATGTCGAGCACGCCGACGTTGGTGGCGAGGCTGTGCGTGTCGTCGTCGATCGTCCCGTCCTCGCGGAGCAGCGCGTGGCTTGCGATCGTGGCGTGGCCGCAGAGATCGACCTCGGTCGACGGGGTGAAGTAGCGCACCCGGCGGTCGGCGTCGTCGGCTGGCTGGAGAAAGGCGGTCTCGCTCGCCCCGAGTTCGCGCGCGATCGCCTGCATCTCGGGTTCGGAGAGATCGTCCGCTGCTGGCACCACGCCGGCGGCGTTGCCTGCGAGCGGTTCGTCGGTGAAGGCGTCGACCAGGAGCGCCCGGACCGATTCCATACCGACGGGTCGCCGTCGGGCGTCCTCAATCCTCCGGACGGCGGTTCCGTGCTGGCGACCTATGCGCCGTCCGGGCCGGCGGCGGTCGCCGGCCGCTCGTACCGGCTGGCGAGTTCGAGATACGACATCGCCCGCTCGTGACCGTCGGCGAGGCTGGCGTGCTCGCGCTCGCGGTCGTACTCCACGAGTCCTTCCCGGTCGAGCGCCGGGAGATGGGTCCGCGCGAGATCGGCGGCGACCCGTCGGCACGCGCCGGCCACCGCCGCGATCGGCCGGCCCGACTCGGCGGCCGCGATCAGGCCGGCGAGATCACGGAGCGCGAGCCCGCCGTCGGCTTCGAGCAGGGCGTAGAGCACGTAGCGGCGACGACGCACGGCGAGGACGTCGAAGACGGCGTCGGTATCGAGCATAGCGTCGGAGTTCGGGCGGTTCGGCATAAACAGCCTGCACGCACACGCAGGGGCGTCGGACGTAGCGTTCGAGGAGGGGTTCCGAACGGACGGTCAGCAGGCGGCGGACGGCGGCCGGCGAGCGGCGGGCAGCGGGGATCGGTTCGCCGTCGCCCGGCCCACGACGAACGGCGTGTGAGGACCGATCGCCGTTCGGCGAACGGTCGACGAACAGGGTTAACCGATCCGATCACGGAGTCACGCCGGAGCACCACCATGTCCGAACTGCCGGACGATTTCACCTGCACCGTCACCAACTGGGAGTACATCTACGGTCGGTGTCGAGCGGTCGCCGACCAGGTCAAGCGCTCGGGGTTCGAACCGGAGGTGGTCGTCGCGCTCGCCCGCGGCGGCTGGTTCGCGGGCCGGTGTCTGTGTGATTTCCTCGGGCTCGACGACCTCACCAGTCTGAAGATGGAACACTACGTCGGCACCGCCGCGAAGAGCGGCGAGCCCGAGATCAGATACCCGATGCCCGAGGGGTCGGTCGAGGGCAAGGACGTGCTCATCATCGACGACATCGCCGATACTGGAGGAAGTATCGAACACGCCCACGAGTACGTCCACGACCGTGATCCCGGAGATGTGCGCACCGCGACCCTCCAACTCCTCGGCACCAGCGAGTTCGAACCCGACTACGTCGGCGAGCGCTTAGACGAGTGGGCGTGGATCGTCTACCCCTGGAACTTCATCGAGGACATGATCGACCTCGTGAGCGGCGTGATGGGGCGCACCGACCGCGAGACGGTCTCGACCGAGGCGATCCGCGACCTCCTCGCCGACCACCACGGGCTCGACCGGATCGGGATGGAGGTCGCCCAGCCGAATCGGTTGGACGAGGTGCTGGCGGAGATGCACCGCCGTGGCGTGATCGAACCCACCGACACCGACGAGTGGCGACTCGCCGGCTGACGGCTTCGCGGCTCCGGACGATGCTCTGGGCGTGCTGGAAGATGAGCCGTCCCGCACAGCTCCTCCTGGTGCTCGTCGTCTACGCGCTCGGCGCGAAGATCGCGCTGTCGAGTGGGGCGTCCGTCGACGCCACAGGGCTCGCGATCGGCGGGACGGCGCTGCTCGCCGTCGCCGCGAGCGTCCACTACGCCAACGAGTACGCCGACCACGCAACCGACGCGCTGACCGACCGCACGCCGTTTTCCGGTGGAAGCGGCGCGCTCGCTCGGACGGGACTTCCCCGAAGCCTCGCGCTCCACGCTGGGATCGCTGCGCTGGCCGTCGGGACGATCGCTGCGGTGGCCGGGATGGCTCTCGGCGTCCTTCCGCATCCCGCAGTTGCGCTGCTCGCGGTCATCGCGTGGTTCGGCTGGCAGTACTCGGTCGGGCCGCTGCGGCTCGCGTGGCGCGGCTGGGGCGAACTCGACAACGCCGCACTCGGCGGCCTCGTCCTCCCGGCGTACGGCACAGCCGTACTCGACGGCCCGGTTTGGAGAACGCTGCTCGCGTGTGTTCCCTTCTTCCTGCTCGTGTTCGCCAACCTGCTGGCGACCCAGTGGCCCGACCGCCACGCCGACGCCGCCGTCGGGAAGCGAACGCTCGTCACGCGGTGGTCGCCGCGACGACTCAGACTGTTGTACGTCGGGGCGGTCTGTCTGGCGTTCGGATCCCTGCCCGTGCTGGCGGGCGGAGCGCTCCCGGCCGTGGTCGCGGCGGCGAGCCTGGTCGTCCTACCGGTGTCAGTGTGGGGGGCTGCGGGCTACACCGAGCGTCGAGTCCCGTTCCCGAGCGTCGCCGCGATGGTGGCGCTCGTCGTCGTTCAGCTACTCGCGTGGTGTGTCTGAGCCGTCCGATCGCGAGCCCGCGAACCGCCCGAGCGAGAGCGACCAGTCGTAGGATCGATACCGGATCGCGGGCGTTGCGTCCGCCGGAACGATCCCGTGTTCGCAGAGCAGCGAGCGGATCCCGCGCCGACCGCCGAAGTCGCCGCGATACCACAGCATGTGTCGCGGCACGCGAACCACGCCGCGGTCGGGATCGTACGCGACTTCCGTTTCCAGGTAGCCCGCCGTCGCGGTGTCGAGCTGGTCGTCGATCGTCCCGTGGTCGTACGCGAGGATCGGCGGGCAGCTCTCGGCCCCGCAGTTGAGCGCGAAGTGGATCCGTGGGTCGCGACTGTCGAGACGGTGAACACGTTCGAACGTGTCCGCAGGCCGCGGGAGGTAGCCGAGGCCCAGCGAGTGTCGCGATCGCCGGAGGAGGCCGTGTTCGATGTCGTCGAGGCTCAGCTCGTGGCCCGCGACCGCGACGATCTCCGCAGCGAAGAATCGCCGCCGATCTTGGAGCTGCTCGGGCGCGGCGTCGAGCAGGAGCTGGACGTGGGCGTTGTAGACGTTCAGCCAGAAGGCGAGCCGACGGTCGTCGGTGGCGAGCGCGTCCCGAAGCGCCGCTGGTGGGAGGTCGCGGAGCGCACGCTCGTAGCGCCGGGTCGGCTCGCCGTAGCGCACCGATCGGAGGAGGGCCGCAGCCAGCGCCAACGGATCGTCGTCGGCGTCGCTAGTACGATCCGTATTCTCGGTGTGTCGAGTGTCGTCGGTGCGTTCGGTATCCGACCGATTCCCGGTGTCAGCGCGAACCACGTTCGATCGAGGGTCGGCGGCGGCATGGTCCTTTTCCCGTCATGTTTTAGCCACGCACACGCGATCGAACGGTGTATGATCGGCATCATCGGCGGCAGCGGGATCTACGAGGCGTTTGATCTCGAAAACGTCCGCGAGGAAGGAGTCACGACACCGTTCGGCGACCCGAGCGCACCGATCACGGTCGGCGAACTTCAGGGGACGGATGTCGCCTTCCTCCCACGACACGGCCGCGATCACCAGTTCTCGCCCACCGATGCACCGTATCGGGCGAACGTCCACGCCCTCAAGCAGCTCGGCGTCGAGCGCGTGCTCGCGACCAACGCCGTGGGAAGTCTCCGCGACGACCTCCCGCCGCAAACCCTCGTGGTGCCCGACCAACTGTTCGACCGGACGCGCCACCGGCCGTACACCTTCTTCGACGACGGGATGGTGGTCCACATGGAGTTCGCCGAGCCGTACTGCCCACACATGGCCGAGCATCTCGTCACGTCGGCCGACGCGGCCACCGACGACGGCGCACGCGAGGGCGGGACCTACGTCTGCATCGAGGGACCACAGTATTCGACGAAGGCCGAATCGGAGTGGTTCCGCGAGCAGGGCTGGGATCTCGCCGGCATGACCGCGGTCCCGGAGGCAAAGCTCGCCCGCGAGGCCGAACTGTGCTACGCGACCATCACCGGGATCACCGACTGGGGCGTGTGGAAGGGCGCAGTCGATGATCGGCTCGGCGACGTCCTCGAAAACGCCGCCGCGAACGAACAAGCGATCAACGCCACTCTCGAACGCGCGATCCGGACGCTGCCCAACGAACGTGAGTGTTCCTGTGAGCACGCTCTGGAGGGGACGATCAACACCCCGAGCGAGGCGATCCCCGACGCAACGAAAGAGCGCGTCGACCTGCTCGCCGGCGGGTATCTCGACTGAGTACGACGGTCATCCGTCGTCCCTCGCTGTTACAAGGCAGGGACAGCCCTTATCCATCTTTGGACGAACCATGTTTTGTCATGGCTAATACAGTTGTTGGCTACGTGATGGTAGCGCTCTTTTCGCTCGTGTTACTTGGCATCGGTCTCTACTCCGCACGCGGAAACGTGGTCGATTTCGACGATTACTCCGTCGCCGGCCGGAACGTGGGGCTCGGCCTCGGCATCGGCACGCTGCTGGCGTCGTGGGTCACCGCCAGCACCATCATCGCGGCTCCACAGATCGCCTACCAGCTCGGCTATCTCGGGGCGATCGGCTACGCGATGGGCGGCCTCGGGCTGGTCTTTTTCGCGCCGATGGCCAAACGACTCCGGCGGATGATGCCGGAGGGGACCACGGTGACGGACTTCTTTCTCGCGCGGTACGACAGGAAGAACTACTACCTGTTCATGGTGTTTTTCTTCACCTTGATCTTCATGAACAGCGCACAGCTCCCCATCGCGGCGGGCACGCTGCTGGACGTCATCTTCGATATTCCCTACCACGTTGGGATGCTCGCCGCGACGGTCCCCGTGTTGATCTACGTGCTTTCGGGCGGCCTCCGGGCGTCGATCTCGACGGACTACCTCCAGACGCTCGGTATCATCGTGCTCCTGTTGGTGTTCGTTCCGCTGGTGCTGTTCACCGTCTCGCCGAGTCAGATCGTGGATGGAATGGCGGCCGCGGACCCGGCGACGGTCTCGCTGACCGCCCCTGAAGGGCTGCTCTGGGCGCTCTCGGCCGTCTTTTTCCTGTTCGGGCTGATCCTGATGCTCAACTCCTTCTGGCAGCGGCTGTTCTCGTTCGACGAGGATCAGGTGACGAAGGCGTACGTCATCGCCGGTATCGCGTGGGCGGCGATTCCGCTGCTCACCGGGATCTTCGGCTTCGTGGCGCGGGCACGGGGGATCGCGGTCGAGAGCCTCAACAACGTCGCGCCGCTGGTGATCGAACAGCTGTTTCCGCCGACGCTCGTGGTGGCGTTTGCGGTCCTCGTCTATCTCGCGTTCTCGTCGAGTCTCGACACCCGCATCAACGGGATGGCGGTGCTGTCGGCTCACGAGCTGTACTACAAGCATTTCAATCCCGACGCGAGCAACCAGCGGATGGTGCGTGCCGGGCGAATCGCAACCGCGGTGTTCGGCGTCGTCATCCTCACCATCGGGTGGGCGCGACCGGCGCTGATCGACATCATCGTGGTGTTGTCGCCGATCAACGCGGCGTACGTGCCGGCGTTCGTGCTGGGCGTGTTCTGGAAGAAGACCTCCTCGGACGCGGTGTTCGTCGGCACGCTGCTGGCCTCGCTGTTCGGGATCTACGGCACGCTCGGTCCGTTCCTCGGCCTCTGGCAGCCGCCGGACCTCCCCATCAACACCGAGTACATGACGACGATGATCTGTTTCGTGCTTTCGACGGGGATCATCGTCGGCGGGTCACTGCTGTTCCCCGACTCCTACGACTTCGACCGGTTGGCATCCGTCAAATCGAGCACGAGCACGGGGGAGCCTGCCGATGATTAGCGCACCCGTGCTGGCGATCACCGGCGGCAGCGCGTTCCTCACTGCGTGGGCCGTGATCTCGCTGCTGGTGGTCGCCGTGACGTTCGTGATAATGCTCCGGGCGACCTACATCGAATGGCAGAACGGAACACTCTGGTGAGAACGGGTCTCCCGCGCTGATCGGGCCGTCCGGACGGTTCGGCGAGGCCGCTACTGAATTTTTCTGGTCGGTGAGTACCGTCGCTGGCCGCCACAGACGCCACGAAACCTGCCGATGGCGAGCGACCTGTGAGCCGAACTCACGACCGGCCATCGTCGCGGACGTATTCGAGCGCCGCGACGAACTGATCGAGGTCGATCCGATCCTCGGTTTCGGACAGACGCTCTCGGATGCGCTCCGGTGTCATGGCCAGTGTTATCATACATCTCCGAGAGATATGACTCTTTCGCCGGTCGACATCGCACTGCCCACGTCGGAGTCTCACGCGTCCAGGCAGCCTCTCATCCGGCGATCGAACCGCCGCATCGCCGGAGCGTCGAGCGTATCAGTCCGCGATCGCTTCGGTCGAGCCGGCGTCGGCTGCCGGGTTCTGGATCCAGAGGTCGCCGAACAGTTCGTCCTGTTCGAGCCGGACGTGCCCCCGGTGTGAGAGAAAGAGCACGGCGAGGAAGGTTTCGACGCGCGAGCCGCCCGCTTCCTCGATCTCGGCGTAGAGTACCTCCTCGCGCCCGGCGTCGTACTGGGTTCTGAGGACGCGCTGGACGTCCGCGATGATGGCTTCGATGTCCTCGCCGTGGGCCGTGGCCGTGACCTCGGCCTCGGTCGGCTCGTCGTCGACCCGGAGATCGTCGCCTGACCGGTACTCCACCGTTTGGGTCCCGCGCTGGAACCCCTTCGGCGAGCCGTCGGTGTCGTAGGTTCGGGACTCCTTCCACCACGAGTCGCGTTCTGCCTCGCGGAGCTCCCGCACGAGCTCGTCGAGCGTCTCGGGCGTCCCGCGGGCCTGTTTCCGGTCGAGCCGGCGGTCCATCTCGTCTTCGAGCGCGGCCACCGGATCGGGGCCGAACTCGTCGTCGCCGTCGCCTTCAGCCCCACCCCACGCTTCCTCCCACGGCTCGGGCGCGGGGTCGGGCTCCGGCTCGTCGGGTTCGAGCAGCGCGTCGCTTTTCATCCGGAGGAGCACGCTCGCGTAGAACAGCGCCCGACCGGAAGTCCGGAGGTCGGCAGCGTCGAGCCGCGAGAGGAAGGCGTCGGTGACCTCGACCACGTCGATGTCCCACGGCTCGATCTCGCCCTCTTCGGCCAGCCTGACGAGCAACTCGACCGGTTCAACCTCCTCGTCGGCCTCGTCCGCATCGCCGTCGGTCTCGCCGGCAGCGTCGTCGGTCGCTTCCGCCACACCCGCCGGGGTCGCGGGATCGGCCGGCTCAGTCATCCGCCGGGACCTCCTGGGCTCCGAGTTCGATCCCCGTCACCGCCGAGACGTTGTCGCCCTGCATCGTGACGCCGATCGCGCGCTCGGAGCGTTCGAGCATCGCCGAGCGGTGGCTGACCACGATGAACTGGGCCTCGCTCGCGAGCTCGTCGACCAGTTCGCCGACGCGTTCGGCGTTGGCCGCATCGAGGAACGCGTCGATCTCGTCGAGCGCGTAGAACGGTGCGGGGTTGTGACGCTGGATCGCGAAGATAAAGGCGAGCGCGGTGAGCGATTTCTCGCCGCCGCTCATCGCGTCGAGGCGCTGGATCGGCTTATCGCCCGGTTGGGCCTTCATCGTCAGCCCGCCCTCGAAGGGATCTTCGGGGTCTTCGAGGTGAAGGGTCCCCGACCCGGCGGAGAGCCGCTCGAAGATCGACTCGAACTGGTCGTTGATCGCTTCATAGGAGTCCATGAACGTCCCCTTCTTCTGGGCCTCGTAGGACTCGATCCGCTCCTCGATCCCGTCGCGCTCGTCGGTCAAGGTGTCTTTCTTGTCGGTGAGGTCCGCGAGATCCGCCTCGACGGCGTCGTACTCGTCGATCGCGAGCATGTTGACGGGCTCCAGTTCCTCCATCGCGCCCTCGATCCGCGAGATCTCGCGTTCGACCTCGTCGTGGTCCGGGATCTCGTCGGCGTCGTACTCGCCGACCGTCGCGGCGAGCTCGTCGATCTCCCAGTCGAGACGCTCGGCGGTCTCGCGCCGGTCGTCGAGGGCGTCTGCGGCCTCGTCCACGATCTCCTGCTGTTCGTCGCGGGCCGCCCGTGCGTCCTGGAGTTCCTCCTTCAGCTCGGCGCGGTCCTCCTTCAGTTCGGCGAGCTCGTCCTCCAACTCGGCGACGGCAGCCTCCTTCTCGTCGAGGGTGTCCTCGCGCTCGTCGATCTCGGCTTCGAGCTCTTCGATCCGCTCCTCGTTTTCGGCCTTGCGATTCTGTGCGGTTTCGAGCGTTTCGTGAAGATCGTCGATCGAGTCCTCGGCGTACTCCTTCTCCAGCTGAAGCTCGTTCAGCCGGCCGTCGAGATCGTCCATCCGGTCCTCGCGGTCGTCGATCTCGCCCTCGATCGCGTCGGCCTCCTCGGTGAGTTCCGGCACGTCCGAATCCGCAAGCTCGCCCTCCAGGTCGGCGATCTCGCCCTCGATCTCGTCGATCCGGTCGTCGTGATCGCCGATCGCGCTTTCGAGGTCGCCCATCTCCTCGTCGACCTCTTCGCGGGCGGTCTCGATCTCGTCGATCTCGGTTTCGAGCGAGGCGATCCGCTCCTCGACCTCCTCGCGCTCGCGCTCTTTGGCCTCGATGTCGGCCTCGACCTCCCGCACTTGCTCGGCGGCCGCAGAGCGCCGTTCGCGCGCGTCGTCGAGGCGTTCTTCGACATCGCGCACTGCCTCCTTCGCCTCGCGGCGCTTCTCTTCGAGCTCCGCCACCCGATCCGCGACCCGTTTCAGTCGTCCTTCGCTCGATCCGAAGGAGTACCGCGACCCGCTCTTCGAACCCCCGGTCATCGCGCCGCTCTTCTCGACGAGTTCGCCCTCCAGGGTGACGAGGCGATAGTCGCCCATCAGCTCCCGCGCGGTCGCCATCTCCTCGACCACGAGCGTGCTCCCGAGGACGTACGAGAACACGCCCGCGTACTCGGTGGGATAGTCGACGAGGTTCGCGGCGAAATCCACTACGCCCTCTTGGCCAGGCAGCTGTGGCAGCGAGCGCTGGTGCATCTCGGTCAGCGGGAGGAAGGTCGCCCGGCCCGCGTTCCGGGACTTGAGATACTCGATCGCACGTTCGCCCACACCGTCGTCGTCGACCACGACGTGGGCCAGTCGCCCGCCGGCGGCGGTCTCACACGCGGTCGCGTACTCCGGATCGACGCCGCCGAGCTGGGCGATCGTGCCATGAATCCCGTCGAGGTCGGCATTGAGAACCGTCGACACCGCCCGGCCGTACGACGAACCGCTCTCGTCGGTCTTGGCTTCGAGATCGGCGTATTTCTGTTGGGCGGCCCGCAGGTCCTCCTCGACCTCGTCGAGATCCTCGTTGCGCTCGCGTTTCTCGGTTTTGAGGTCCGCAACGACGTCCTCGATGTTTTCCTCGTTCGTTGCGGCCTTCTCGCGTTCGTCCTCCAGATCGTCGATCGCAGCCTCGATCTCGGGGATTTTCTCGCGTGCCTCGTCGAGTTCGGACTCGGTTTCGTCCTGCTCGGTCGAGCGCCGCCGCGCCGCGTCGAGCAGTCGGTCCTGCTCGCGCTGTTTCTCGTTCTTTGCGCTCTTCTCGGCTTCGAGCGCCTCGCGTTGCTCCGCGAGATCGGCCTTCAGCTCGTCGTACGCGGTGTCGGTCGCCTCGATTTCGGCTTCGACCTCGGCGAGATCGTTCCCCAGATCCTCGATCTCGGTCGCGATCGACGACTTCTCGACTTTCACACCCCGAATATCGCCGTCGAGTTCGTCGACGGTCTCCTGCTTGCGGTCGATCTCCACGAACGCCTGGCGGCGCTCGTTCTCTGCGTCCTCGATACGCTCTTCGGCGGTTTCGATCTTGTCCTCTAGACGACCGATCTCGCCTTTGACCTCCTCGATCTCCCGTTTGATCGCGAGCTGCTCGTCCTCACCCTTCCGTTCGATCTCGGTGTTGAGGTCGTCGAGGTCGCTTTCGAGTCTGGAGACGCGACCCTCGCGCTCGTCGAGTTCGCGCCGGAGCTCCGCGAGTTCGTCCTCGCGCTCGTCGATCGCCTCGCGGGTGTCGGCGAGCGCCTCGCGTTTTTCCTCCAGTTCGGCGGCCTTCCGATAGCTCTCGTACTCCTCCTTCTCGTCGCGGAGGTCCTGATATTCGAGTGCCGTCTCGCGCTCGTCCTCCAGTTGGTCGAGCCGCTCTTCTTTCTCCTCGATCCGGAGTTCGGCCTCCTCGATCCGGCCCTCGACCACTTCGAGCTCCTCGAAGGCATCCTCCTTTTTGGCGTCGAACGCCGCGACGCCCGCGATCTCGTCGATGATCTCGCGGCGCTCGCCCGCGGTCATGTTGATGATCCCCGTGACGTCGCCCTGCATCACGACGTTGTACCCCTCCGGGGTGACGCCGGCCTGCGCGAGCAGGTCCTGGATATCGGCGAGGTTCACCGACCGGCCGTTGATGTAGTAGTAGGAGTAGTAGTTGTCCTCGGTCTGTTTGACCCGGCGCTTGATCGTGATCTCCTCGACATCCCCCACGTCCTCGGTACCGGCGGCGCTCTCGACCTCGGCGCGGGTGAGGGTGCCGTCGCCGTTGTCGAGGACGACCGCGACGCTCGCCTCGCGCGTGCCACTGACCCCATCGCCCTCCTCGTGCGCGGGGTTGTAGATTAGGTCGGTGAGCTTCCGTGCGCGAATCCCTCGGGTGCGGGCGAGGCCGAGCGCGAACAGTATGGCGTCGATGATGTTCGACTTGCCCGAGCCGTTCGGTCCGCTGACGGTAGTGAAATCCTCGTAGAAGGGGATTCGGGTCTTCCGGCCGAAACTCTTGAAGTTGTCTAAGACGAGCGTCTTGATGTTCATGGGGTGCTCGTGGGGGCGTTACGCGACGATGATATCGTCGGCCTCCGTCGTATCTTCCGTCTCGTCTTCGGTGCGCTTATCTCCTTCGACAGCCGCCTCGACGGCGCTCTCTTCGGACGAATCCGTCTCCGCCTCGGGCGTCGTCCCGACGCCGGCCTCGATATACTCGTCCGATTCGTCGGCACCGTCGGCTTCGAGCTCGCGGAGTCGATCCCTGGTCTCGACGAGCTCCTCGGTGAGGCCGTCCAGCGTGGCTTCGAGTTCAGTAACCCTCGATTCGAGTTCCTCGACGCGATTGCCCGACATACCTCTCAAAGCCCGTCCCACGCCAATAAACGTGCGTCAGACGATTATCGAACTTCCGTCATTTCTGAGGGCGAAACGTACTGCAATCGGGTCGAACGGCGATGGCGTCACGTTTTAGCGGGTGCGGACGAACACGGCCACAATGACTGCCCACGCCGCCACGGCGCGCGAACACGCCGTCGTCATCGGGCTCGAAGTCCACGTCCAGCTCGAAACCGATAGTAAGGTGTTCTGTGGCTGTGGCACGGACTTCGAGGACGACGACCCCAACTCCCATACCTGTCCGACGTGTCTCGGCCTGCCCGGCGCGCTCCCGGTGCTGAACGAGGCGGCGGTCGAGGCCGGGCTCAAGCTCGCCGCCGCGATCGACGCCGACGTGCCCGAGACCACCCAGTTTCACCGGAAGAACTACTACTACCCCGATCTCCCGAAGAACTTCCAGATCACCCAGTACGACTCCCCGCTCTGTGAGAACGGCGCACTCACCGTCGCGATCGAGGACGACGAGCGGGAAATCGCGATCGAGCGCGCCCATCTCGAAGAGGACCCCGGCAGCCTCCAGCACGCCGGCGGAAGCGGCGGGATCGACACCGCCGAATACACCCGCGTGGACTACAACCGCGCGGGCGTCCCGCTGATGGAGATCGTGACCGAGCCCGACTTCCGGGGGCCTGAGGAGGTCAGAGCCTTCCTCGCGAAACTCACTGAGGTCCTCGAATACCTCGACGTGTTCGACAGCTCGCGGGACGGATCGCTCCGGGTGGACGCCAACATCTCGCTCGTGCCTGGCGAGGACATCGACGCCGACGGGACGATCGGGATCGAGGCGCTCGCGGCGGCCAACCGAACCGAGGTCAAGAACATTTCAAGCCACAAGGGCGCTGAGAAGGCGCTCGCCTACGAGGTCACGCGCCAGCGCAACGCGCTCCAGCGCGATCGGACGGTCGAACAGGAGACCCGCCACTGGGACGAATCGCGGGGTGTGACGGTCTCGATGCGCTCGAAGGAAGCCGAGAAGGACTATCGCTACTTCGCCGAGCCGGATCTCCCCGTGCTCCAGGTCGCCGACCGGGCTGAGGCGGTCGAGATTCCGGAGCTCCCCGACGCCAGACGCGAGCGGTTCCGGGAGGGGTACGGTCTGAGCTCTGCGGCGGCCCGGAAGCTCACCTCGTCCCGCGAGGTCGCGGACTTCTACGAACGGGTGGCCGACCGTTTCGATCCCGACGTCGCGGCGTCGTGGGTTGCCGACACCCTCCTGGGCGAGCTCAACTACCGCGACATGCGAATCGGGAACGTCGAGGACCGACTCGACGAGTTCGTTCGATTGGTCGAGCTCGCCGAAACGGGCGAAATCACCGAGAAGAACGCCGAAGAGGTCGTTCTGCGTGCGATGCTCGACGAGGGGCTGAGCCCGGACGACGTGATCGAGCGCGAGGGTCTCGGGGCCACCGGCGAGGACGAGATCGAGCGCGCGGTCGCGACCGCGATCGACGAGAACCCCGGTGCGGTCGAGGACTACCACGCGGGTGATGACGGCGCACTCAACTTCCTCGTCGGCCAGGTCATGGGGGCCACAGGGGGAAGCGCCGATCCGGGCACGGTGAACCAACTGCTCCGCGACGAACTCGACGGCTGAGTTCCCGGGAGCGAGACGACAGCGACGGATCGCATAGCCGGTATCTCTTTGTACGATACTGGCGAGGAGTGGCGTACGATGAGCAACGACGACGCGGAGCACGTGGGTGAGTTCGGGAACTTCGGCGGGCGACACGTCCCGCCGGTCATGGACGAACCGCTCGACCAACTCTCGGCAGCGTTCGACTCGATCGCCAGTACCGAGGAGTTTCAGACAGAGTTCCGGTCGATCCTCGAAGACTTCGCGGGACGACCCACGCCGCTGTTTCACGCCGAGCGTCTCTCGGAGCGCTACGGGGCCGAGATCTACCTCAAGCGGGAAGACCTGCTCCACGGCGGCGCGCACAAGATCAACAACGCGATCGGGCAGGCGCTGCTCGCGGAGAAGGCGGGCAAATCCCGCCTGATCGCCGAGACCGGGGCGGGCCAGCACGGCACCGCGGCCGCGATGGTTGGCGCGCTGTTCGGCCTCGACACCGAGATCTACATGGGCCAGAAAGACATCGAGCGCCAGCGGATGAACGTCTTCAGGATGCGGCTGATGGGCGCTGAAGTCAACGAAGTGACCCGTGGCGGCGCGGGTCTCGCGGATGCGGTCGACGCTGCCCTCGAAGACTTCGCGCAGAACGTCGACGACACCCACTACCTGGTGGGGTCGGTCGTGGGGCCGGATCCGTTCCCGCGGATGGTTCGGGAGTTCCACTCGACCATCGGCAACGAGGCCCGCGAGCAGTTCCGGAAGCGGACCGGCGACCTCCCCGATGCGGCTGTGGCGTGTGTCGGCGGCGGGTCGAACGCGATGGGGCTGTTCGACGCCTTCCGCGACGACCCCGTGACCTTCTACGGCGCAGAGGGTGGCGGCGAGGGTGGCGACTCGAAGCGTCACGCCGCGCCGCTTGCGGCGGGGACCGACGACGTGCTCCACGGGATGCAGACGCGAGTGATCGACGACGACACCGAGGTCCACTCGATCTCGGCGGGCCTCGACTACCCCGGTGTCGGCCCCGAACACGCGATGTTCCAGGCGGTCGGCCGGTGTGAGTACCGCGCGGTTCCCGACGACGACGCGCTCGCGGCGTTCCGGGAGCTGAGCGAGACCGAGGGGATCATCCCGGCGCTCGAAACCGCTCACGCGCTCGCACTGACGAAGGAGATCGCGGCAGAGCACGACACGATCCTCGTGAACCTGAGCGGTCGCGGCGACAAGGACATGGCGACCGCGGCCGAGCAGTTCGACCTCGGATGAGTACCCCGACCGGCCGGCCGCTACGAAACCAACGAATCGGCCGCTACGGCCGCGCAGGCGTCCGGGCGCGTCCGCGCTGTCTCGTGGTTTGCGAAAGGTTTAGGGAGAGTATCGACCTACCCTCACCAATGACGCGAGGGGGTTCGGTCGCCGGATGGAGCTGATCATCACCGAGAAGGAAACCGCCGCCAGAAACATCGCGGAGATCCTGAGCGGCGAGAGCGCGGACGTCGAGCGGCGCAACGGTGTCAACGTCTACAAGTGGGGCGGCCGACGGTGCGTGGGGCTCTCGGGCCACGTCGTCGAGAACGACTTCCCGCCGGAGTACGCGAACTGGCGCGATGTCGAACCCGTCGAACTCATCGACGCCGAGGTGGTCGTCGAGCCACACGAGAGCCGCGAGAACATCGTCCGTACCCTCCGGCTGCTCGCTCGGGACGCCGACGGCGTCATCATCGCCACCGACTACGACCGCGAGGGGGAACTCATCGGCAAGGAAGCCCACGACATCGTCCGAGACGTGACCGACGCCCCGATCCGGCGCGCACGCTTCTCGTCGTTCGCCGAGCCCGAGGTGCGTGAGGCGTTCGACGATCTCGACGATCTCGATTTCGATCTCGCGGCCGCCGGGGAGGCGCGCCAGGAGATCGACCTCGTCTGGGGCGCAGCACTCACTCGCTTTCTGTCGCTGTCGGCGAAACAGATGGGCAGCGACTTCATCAGCGTCGGGCGGGTCCAGTCGCCGACCCTCAAGCTGATCGTCGACCGTGAGCGCGAGATCGAGGCGTTCGATCCCGACGACTACTGGGAGCTGTTCTGCGACCTCGAAAAGGACGACGAGCGCTTCGAGGCCCAATACTTCTACGACGACGACGGCAGCGAGGCCGAGCGAATCTGGGACGAGGACGTGGCCGAAACGGTCTACGACGACCTCCGCGGGGCGAGCACGGCAACAGTCGAGGAAGTTCGCCGACGGACGCGAACCGACGACCCACCAGCCCCGTTCAACACCACCCAGTACATCCGTGCCGCGAGCTCGCTCGGCTACTCCGCCCAGCGCGCGATGAGCCTCGCCGAGGAGCTCTACACCGCGGGGTACATCACCTATCCCCGGACCGACAACACAGTGTACCCCGACGATCTCGATGTCGAGGAACTCCTCGGCGAGTTCACCGACCATCCCGAGTTCGGGGACGATGCCGACGCGCTGCTGGAAGGCGAGCCGACACCCACAGAGGGCGACGAGGAGACCACCGATCACCCACCGATCCACCCCACGGGAGAGCTTCCGTCGACGACTGAACTCGGTGACGACGAGCGTACGGTGTACGAACTCGTCGTCCGGCGTTTCTTCGCGACCGTGGCCGACCCCGCCGAGTGGGAACACCTCCGGGTGACCGCCGTGGCCGGCGACCACCAGTTGAAGGCCAACGGCAAGCGCCTGCTGGAGCCGGGGTATCACGCGGTCTACCCCTACGTCGACTCCACCGAGAACCACGTGCCGGACGTCGAGGAGGGCGACGAGCTGCCGGTGAGCGACGTCCGGAGCGAGGCCAAGGAAACGCAGCCGCCGCGCCGGCGCGGCCAGTCGCGGCTGATCGAGACGATGGAGTCGAAGGAGATTGGGACGAAGTGCTTGACAGGAGACACTCCGATACTCACCGAACGTGACGGGGGCATCGTTCGCGTTCCGATCCGAGAAGCGTTCGAGAACGGTCGCGTTGCCCTCTCGGACGGTGACACGGACATTGCCATCAACGAAACCGGCCCGAAGACGCTATCGTTCGACGAGTCCGATGGACGGGTTGCCGAACGGACGCAAACGCTCGTCAGCGAGCGTCCGCTGCGGACGGACGAGCAGGTTCACGACGTGACGACGACTGCCGGATCGTTCTCCGCGACGGGCGAACACCCCGTGTACAAGCGAACGGACGAGGGTATCGAACTGGCTCGCGTCGCCGAACTCGCGCCGGGCGACGAGTTGCTGTCCGCCCGACGGTCTGTGGGCGGGAACATCGGTGCGGTTGGGACTATCGCAACATGGGAGGAGTTCGCTGCGTCCTGCGATATCTCGACGAAACTCTACGGAACTGCCTGCAACGCAACACTCCGTGAACACAGAACGGCGACCAATGAAACACAGGTAGAACTCGCCGAGCGACTCGGCACGGACCGAACACACATCAGTGCCTACGAAAACGACCGCCGAGACGTGCCGGCCTGGATACTGGGCAAACTGGGAATACGACCGCCGAAACTCCATGGATTGAATTACGACTGTGCGTTCGACAACCCCTTTCCCATCGAGTGGTGTCCTGCGGTCGCCAGGGTGTTTGCGAATCTTCTCGGCGACGGTTCGGTTCACATCAACGAGGCCGAGAACGTCGTCGACATCAGGTATCACAACACCGATCGGCGTCTGATCGAACGCTTTTCCGATGACATCGAGTCGATATTCGGATTTCGGCCGACCATCAGCGAGCAAGACGGCCACGAAGCACACCATCGATCGAAATATCAGGTGCGGATACCCGGAGCAGTCGGTCGGGTACTGGTGTACGTGCTCGATACCGTGACCGAGAACGGCTGTCCACGCGTTCCGGAGCCGCTCCAGCCAGCGTTCATCGGTGCGCTGTTCGACGATGAGGGTCACATTTCGACCGACGCCAAGGCGTTCGTCTCGAATATCGACCACGACCTGCTCCGCGGCGTCGCCGAGATGTTGTCCCAGCACGATATCGATTCGGCTCTTGCCGAGAACCAGCACAAGCTCTACATTCGCGGCCGGAAGCGGTTGGAACCGTTCCTCGATACGGTACCGATTGCTGCCGACGAGAAGTTCTATCGCGGGCTACAAGCGCTGAAGCGGTACGACGTCACGGAGCACAACGCTCGGCTGCTCCGAGCGATGGCGGAACGACCGCGAACGTCGGAGGAACTCGCCGCCGTTGTCGGCCTATCGCGCGGGCGCGTCAACGCACTCCTCCGTGAGTTTCGGGCGGCCGGATTCGTCCAGAGACATATCGAGGGAAGCAACCGGAGTCACGACGGAAACCGAACGATTCGCTACTCGACGAATGAGTTTTCTGATTCCATCTACGCTACGGTACTCGGCAGCCCCGCGACAGCAACGGTGGCGTCGGTCGAAGAGCGTGACTATGACGGGCCGGTGTACGACCTGACCATTGACGAGGAAGCCCCGAACTTCGCCGTCGAAGGCGGTGTCATCGTCCACAACTCGACCCGCCACAACACCATCGAGAAGCTCTACGACCGGGGGTACATCGAGAACGACCCGCCCCAGCCGACGACGCTCGCGAAGGCGGTCGTCGACGCCAGCGAGCGCTTCGCCGAGCAGGTCGTGAGCGAGGCGATGACCGAACGGCTCGAAGCCGACATGGACGCGATCGCGAGCGGCGAAATCACCCTCGACGAGGTGACCGACGAGTCCCGCGAGATGCTTGCGACCGTTTTCGAGGAACTCCACGACTCGCGCGAGGCGATCGGCGACTACCTCCGGAACTCGCTCAAGGTCGACAAGACCCTCGGGCCGTGTCCCGACTGCGGGGCGGCCCTGCTCGTCCGCCGGAGTCGTCACGGCTCGTACTTCGTGGGCTGTGACGGCTACCCCGACTGCGAGTTCACCCTGCCGCTGCCCTCTTCGGGCAAACCGGTGATCCAGGAGGAAACCTGCGACGAGCACGAACTTCGGGCAGTGAAGATGCTCGACGGCCGGAACACGTTCGTCCACGGCTGTCCGATCTGTGCCGCTGAGGACGCCGACGAAACCGAGGATCGCGTGATCGGTGCGTGTCCCGAATGCGGCGGTGAGAAGGACAATGATGAGGAGGGTGGCGAACTCGCGATCAAGTCCCTCCGGACGGGATCGCGTCTCGCCGGCTGTACACGGTATCCCGATTGTGAGTACTCGCTCCCGCTCCCGCGCCGCGGCGAAATCGAGGTCACCGACGAGTACTGCGAGGAGCACGCATTGCCCGAGCTCGTGGTCCACTCGGGCGACGATCCGTGGGAACTCGGCTGTCCGGTGTGCAACTATCGGGAGTATCAGGCGCGCCAGGCGGCCACCGATCTCGAAGACCTCGACGGCCTGGGGGCGAAGACCGCCGAAAAACTCGCCGCCGTCGGGATCGACAGTCTGGACGACCTCCGCGAGGGCGAGGCCGACGCGGTCGCCGCCGAGGTCCAGGGCGTGAGCGCCGACAACGTCCGAAAATGGCAGGCGAAGGCGGACTGAGCCGTGTTCCTCTCTACTGGCCCGTCGTCGTTACGGAAGACGTTTTAGGCCACACTGGAATGGAAACGGTATGAGTGCCCCGTGGACGGAGTGGGACCATATCGTGAAGCTGGACCCCGACAAGACGCTCGTCGACGGCGAGAGCTACGCCGACGTCTGCGAGACGGGGACCGACGCCATCGAGATCGGCGGGACGACCGGGATGACCGAGGAGAAGATGACCGAGGTCATCGAGGCATGTAGTGAGCACGATGTCCCCCTCTACATCGAACCGGGTATCGACGCGACCGTCGTCCACGCCGATTCCCTCGACGGCTATCTCATTCCGATAGTGTTCAACGCCGGCGACGTCGCGTGGATCACCGGCGCACACAAGGAGTGGGCACGTCTCGACAGCGGAATCGACTGGGAGCGAACCAACACTGAGGCGTACATCGTGCTGAACCCCGACTCATCGGTGGCTGAATACACCCAGGCTAACTGCAATCTCGACGCCGATGAGGTTGCGGCCTACGCTACGATCGCCGAACGGATGTTCGGGCAGGAAATCGTCTACGTCGAGTATTCAGGAACGCTCGGCGACCCAGACGTTGTGAGCGCCGCGAGCGACGCGCTCGACGACGCAACCCTCTTCTACGGTGGCGGAATCGGCGATTACGACTCCGCGCGCGAGATGGGCGGACGCGCCGACACAGTGATCGTCGGCGATCTCGTCCACGACGCGGGCTGCGATGCGGTCCACGAGACCGTCCGCGGCGCGAAAGAAGCCGGCCAGGAGCCCGTCGAGCCCGACCGTTGAGGGGTTTCTGCACGCCGAACGATGCCACTGTTCTTATACGATCGGTGCGTACGAACACGCATGCCCGAAGAGGTGCTTTTCGAAACCGAGGGGTCGATGGAGCGGAGCGAGATCGCCAACTATCTGCGGACCGTGGCAGACAGGCTCGACGCCGGCGACGAAATCGGCCTCGACGCTGGCGACCAGCACGTGACGCTCGACCCGCCGGCGCGGCCGACGTTCGAGGTCAAAGCCGAACGCGAGACCAACGGTGGTCCGGACGAGTTGAGCGTCGAGTTCGAGATCGAATGGGACGAAGGCGAGTCGGGAACGGGCGGGGACGGACGACTCTCGATCGAGTGAGCGCGCCGAAGGGCGGCGTTTAAGACCGCGGCTCCGAAACTCCGCAGCATGCAGGACCGAACCCACGCCGCCGCGGCCATACCGGGCGAAACGGTGACGGTTGCTGGCTGGGCACACGAGATCCGCGACCTCGGCGGGATCGCCTTCCTGATCGTCCGTGACCGCACCGGGAAGATCCAGGTCAAGTTCGAGAAAGAGGCGATGGACGACGAGCTCGTCGAGGCCGGCACCGACCTCACCCGCGAGAGCGTCGTCGCCGTCACCGGCGATGTCGAGGAAGAGGATCGCGCACCGACCGGCGTCGAGATCGTTCCCGAGTCGGTCGACGTGATCGCGCCCGCCGAGCCCGAACTCCCGCTCGATCCCTCCGAGAAGGTCGAGGCCGAACTCCCTACCCGGCTCGACAACCGCACCCTCGACCTCCGGCGTGAGGAGGGGAAGGCGATCTTCGAGATCCGTGCCGAGGTCCTTCGAGCGGCCCGCGAGGCGTTCCGCGACCTCGGCTGCACCGAGATCAACACTCCGAAGATCGTCGCCACCGGGACCGAAGGCGGGACCGAGCTGTTCCCGATCACCTACTTCGGCCAGGAAGCGTTCATGAACCAGTCCCCGCAGCTGTTCAAACAGCTGATGGTCGGCAGCGGTCTCGAACGGGTCTCCGAGATCGGGCCGATCTTCCGGGCCGAGGAGCACAACACGCCCCGCCACCTCAACGAGGCGACCTCGATCGACTTCGAGTCGGCGTTCATCGACCACGAGGAGGCGATGGACGCGTGCGAGCAGGTCGTCCGGGCGGCCTACGAGGGCGTCGCCGCGAACTGCACCGACCAGCTCGACACGCTCGGCTACGACGACTTTTCGGTTCCCGACGAGGCGTTCCCGCGACTGACCTACGAGGAGGCGATCGAGCGGATCAACGCCACCGGCGAGCTCGACGAGCAGTTGGTGTGGGGCGACGACCTCCCGACCGAGGGCGAGAAGGCGCTCGGCAGCGACGTCGGCGGCCACTACTTCGTGACCGACTGGCCGAGCGAGATCAAACCGTTCTACATCAAGGATCACGACGACGGCGAACTCTCGACGGGGTTCGACATGATGGCCCCGACCATGGAGCTCGTCTCGGGCGGCCAGCGTGAGCACCGTCACGACCATCTCGTCGAGGGGTTCGAACAGCAGGGTCTCGACCCCGAGGCGTTCGAGTACTACACCAAGATGTTCAAGTACGGGATGCCGCCCCACGCTGGCTGGGCGATCGGTGCCGAGCGTCTCGTGATGACGATGCTCGACCTGCCGAACATCCGGGAGGCGGTGCTGTTCCCGCGGGATCGCCAACGGCTGAGTCCGTAACGACGGCGGGTGCCAGCGAGACGCGTGATCAAGTCTCGCCGGACCGACAGCGGCTGAATCCGTAACAGGACGATCCGTTCGGTCATCGAACACCCACTCGCCGCACATCGTCTTCCAGACTTCCGAGAGGCAGTCGTCTTCGCCACCGCCGTCTGAGTTCGTCTAGTTGGGAGATATGTCTGCTTGCGTATCGGGGTCCTGTCATCGTATCAGGTCATACTGACTAGTCTTGGTTCATCACAAAAGAAGAACAGTCCCTGATACCGGCTCGTTCGAACGCTACTCGACGGTAATCCGCCCCGTACGAGTGCTCGCGTTGACCGTCACCGAGTAGACGATTTCGCCGGCCTGGAAGGTGCTCGTGTCGATAGTGAACGTCACCTGCTGAGATTCGCCCGCATCCAGCGTGACGCTCTGTTGTTGGGTGGTGTTCTGGTCGACGGACGTGATGACCTCGTTGGTGAACTTATCGACGAAGTTCCCCGAACCGAAGAGGTCGAACCACGCGCCATCGGCCACGCGCTCGGCAAGTACGCGCAGATCGAGGGTGGGGTCGTACGCCTCACCGCGCAGATTGTTGTAGTTCCGGATGTAATCGACGTCCGGCGAGACCGAGATGAGTTTCGCGTTATTGCTGTCGATCAGACTCACCAGCTCGTCCTGCGTTGGGTCCGTCGACAGCCGATCGCTGTCCTCGTTCGTGATGTCGATGAGGACGTTCTTGGCGTCCGAGCGCGGCGAGAGCGCGTTCAGTGAGCCACGGATCGCCCGGTAATTGGCCTCGAACGCCCCGCTGGCCGAGATCCCGTCGATCGTCCGTTCGGTCTGGGCAACGTTGCTCGAGTAGTCCTGTCGCAGCACTGCCGAACCCTTACCGTAGGTCACGACCGCAAAGCGGGCGTCGATTCCCTGACTTTCGAGTTCGCTGTTGAACCCGCGGATGTCGTCCCTGACCTGATCGATGTAGGGCTGCATGCTGCCTGAGTCATCGAGCAGGAACACGATGTCGACCTTTCCGGTTGTCTGGCCGGTCGCATCGAGGGTTGCGTTCGCGCCACAGTCGTTGGCCTGACCGACGTTGGTGACGTTTGCGGTGATCGTCGCCTGTTCGCCTTGGGTGACAGTATCCGGTGCCGTGACGTCGCTCACCTGGACGTTACACCGTGGGGTGAAGCCGCTTCCAGAGAGGGGCACCGTGACGTCCTGCTGGTTCACAGCATCGCTCTCGACGACCAGGCTCGCCTCCTTCGGTCCGTCCGAAGTGGGCGAGAAGCCGACGGTTATCTCCCGCACTTCGCCGGGCGCGAGTGTGAACGGTCCGGCACCGTCGACGATGCTGAATTCCTCACCGTTCGCACCGACGATGCTCGTATCAGTCACGACGAGTGGTGCGGTACCGTCGTTGGTGACCGTGAACGTCGTCGTGTTCGTGGTTCCGTTCGCCACCTGTCCGAAGTCGTACCGAGCCGGATCCACGACCAAGTTCGACGCGGTACCCGTTCCGGTGAGGTTCGCGGTGACGGTCGGTTGGTTGGGGTCGTCGCTCTGCACTTCGAGTGTCGCGTTTTTCGCGCCCGCGGACCCGGGCGAGAACTCGACGGTTACCTCACGGCTTTGACCCGGTTCGATTTTGAATGGGGCGTCGGGTCCGACGATGGTGAACTCGCTGGCGTTCGCGCCGACGATGTTCAGTGCACTCACGTTGAGGCCGGCGGTGCCGTCGTTGGTGATGGTGAACGTCGTCTGGTTCGTCGAGCCAGCAGACACCTCGCCGAGGTCACGCGTTTCGGGCGTGAGCGAGATGGACGGCGCGATGCTCGTCCCGGAGATCGGTACCGTCACGGTGGGCTGGTCGGGGTCGTCGCTCTCGACGATGAACGTCGCCTTCTTCTCGCCGACTGAGGTAGGCGCGAAGTCGATACGGACTTCGACGCTCTGTGATTCGCCGGGCTGGAGTACGAACGGCCCACCACCGTCGGTGATGGTGAAGTCGCTCGCGTTCGCGCCGACGATGCTCGTCGAGGAGACCGACAGCGGCGCGTCTCCATCGTTGGTGATGGTGAATGTCTGGGTCTGGTTGCTGCCAGCCGGCACCTGCCGGTAATCGTAACTCGGTGGGTCGACGACGATGTTCGACGCGGTGCCCGTTCCGGTGAGGTTCGCGGTGACGGTCGGCTGGTCGGGGTCGTCGCTAGCGAGTTCGATCGTCGCACTCTTCGCACCCGTCGAGTTCGGCATGAACCGGACTCGGATATCGCGCGATTCACCGGGTGCTAGCAGATACGACCGTCCGCCGTCGACGAGTGCGAACTCGCTCGCGTTCGTACCGGAGATGGTCGTTCCCGAGACCGTCAGCGGCGCGGTGCCGTCATTGGTCACCGTGAACGTCGTGACGTTGCCCGTGTTGATAGGCACTCCTCCGTAGTCGTACTCCGTCGGCGTCAGATTGATATTCGGTTCGACGCTCTCGCCGGAGAGCGGTACCGTCAGCGTTGGCTGGTCGCTGTCGTCGCTTTCGACGACGAGATTCGCCGTCTTGTTCCCCGTCGAAGTCGGGGCGAACTCGACAGTGACCTCTCGACTCTCACCGGGTGCGAGTGTGAACGCACCACCGCCATCGGTGATGGTGAACTCACTCGCGTTGTCGCCCGCGATGCTCGTTCCGGAGACCGACAGCGGTGCAGTGCCGTCGTTCGTCACCGTGAACGTCTGCGTCGAATTCCCATTATTCGCTACCTGACCGTAGTCGTTACTCTCGGGATCGACGACGATGTTCGATTCGACGCCTGTGCCGGAGAGATTGGACGAAACGGCCGGTTGATCGGGGTCGTTGCTCTCGACTTCCAGTGTCGCACTTTTCTCCCCCGTCGAACCAGGAGCGAACTCGACGGTGATTTCACGAGATTCTCCCGGTGCGAGCGTGAATGCCCCGCCACCGTCGGTGATCGTGAACTCACCTGCATCAGCACCGACGATGTTGGTTGCGCTCACGTCAAGGGGTGCAGTCCCATCGTTGGTCACCGTGAATGTCGTGGTGTTCGCCGAGCCAGTCGGAACGTCACCGTAATCGTGACTCGGTGGTGACAGATTGACATTCGGTTCGACGCTCTCACCGGAGAGCGGAACCGTCACGGTCGGCTGGTCAGGATCGTCGCTCTCGACGACGAGATTCGCCGTCTTGTTCCCCGCGGAGGTTGGGGCAAACTGAACGGTGACATTTCGGGATTCACCGGGTGCGAGTGTAAACGCTCCGCCACCATCGGTAATGGCGAACTCGCTTGCATCGGATCCGACGAGACTCGTCCCTGAAACCGTGAGCGGCGAAGTGCCATCGTTGCTCACGGTGAACGTCTGTGTCGTCGTCGAGTTGTTCGCCACCTCACCGTAGTCGTAGGTGTCCGGGTTGACGACGATGTTCGATTCGATGCCCGTTCCGGCAAGCGATGCGGAGACGATTGGTTGATCGGAATCGTTGCTCTCGACGTCTAGCGTTGCGGTCTTCGCACCCGTCGAGTTGGGTGCAAATTCGACAGTGACCTCACGGGACTCGCCGGGACCAAGCGTGAACGTCCCGCCACCGTCGATGATAGCGAACTCACCGGCGTTCGCCCCTGAAATCGTTGTCCCGTTCACCGACAGCGGTGCGCTGCCGTCGTTGGTCACTGTGAATGTCGTGGTGTTCGCCGAGCCAGTCGGAACCTCACCGAAGTCGTGGCTCGGTGGCGAGAGGACAACGTTCGGTGCGACGCTTTCGCCCGACAGCGGCACCGTCACGGTGGGCTGGTCGGCGTCGTCGCTCTCAACGACCAGTTGTGCGTTCCGTTCACCGACCGAGGTGGGAGCGAACTGGATGGTGATTTCACGAGATTCACCCGGCGCGAGCGTGAACGGCCCACTACCGTCGGTGATCGTGAACTCACCGGCATCCGCACCTGAAAGCGTCGTCCCGTTCACCGAGAGCGGTGCAGTCCCGTCGTTCGTGACCAAGAGCGTGCGTGTACCTTCCCCGTTGTTGGGAACCTCACCGTAATCGAGACTCGGCGGGTCGACGACGATGTTCGATTGGGTCCCGGTACCCGACAGCGAACTCGTTAGCGTCGGACTGTCCGGGTCGTCGCTTGCGATTTCGAGCGTCGCGTTCTTCGTTCCCGTCGAAGTCGGCGCGAACGACACGGTGATCTCGCGGGATTCGCCCGGTGCGAGCGTGAACGCCCCATCACCAGAGACGAAGGAGTATTGGTCCGAGTCAGCGCCGATCAGTCGCGTTTCGCTCACCGAAAGCGGTGCGCTCCCGTCGTTGGTGACGGTGAACACTTTGGTGTCACCGGAACCGACCGGCACGTCGCCGTAGTCGTACGTGCTGGGAGTGAGCACCGCATCAGGTTCGACACTTTCACCGGAGAGCGGTACTGTCACGGTCGGCTGGTCGGCGTCGTCGCTCTCGATCACGACTGCTGCGGTTTTGTCGCCCGTCGAGTCCGGCGCGAACGCCACCGTGACCTCCCGTGACTCGCCCGGTGCGAGGTCGAACGCCCCACCACCGTCGGTGATCGTGAAGTCGCCGGCGTCCAGTCCGGAGATGCTCGTCCCGGAAACCGAGAGTGGCGCATCTCCATCGTTCGTTACCGTGACCGTCTGAGTCGCCGTCGAGTTGTTCGAAACATTACCGTAGTCAATGCTCGTGGGGTCAACGACGATGTTCGACCGGGTTCCCTGTCCGGTGAGCGAGCTCGTTACTGTCGGTCGGTTGGGGTCGTTGCTGTCGACTTCGAGTGTCGCGCTCTTCGTCCCTGTCGATCCTGATGCGAACTCGACGGTGACCTCACGGGATTCACCAGGGGCAAGCGTGAATGACCCGCCACCGGAGATGACAGCGAATTCAGCGGCATCGACACCCGAGAGCCGGGTCGCACTCACGTCGAGTGGTGCGGTGCCGTCGTTGGTGACCGTGAACGTCGTCGTGTTTGCAGAGCCGACCGGCACGTCGCCGTAGTCGTGCGTCACCGGTGAGAGGGTAAGGCTGGGTTCGACACTTCCACCGGAGAGCGGCACCGTCACCGTGGGCTGGTCGGCGTCGTCGCTTTCGACGACGAGATTAGCCGTCTTATCACCCGTCGCGTTGGGTGCGAACGTCACCGTGACCTCGCGGGATTCGCCTGGTGCGAGCGTGAACGCTCCACCACCGTCGGTGATCGTGAAGTCATCCGCGTTCGCGCCCGTGAGCCTGGTGTCGCTCACCGACAGCGGCGCATCACCGTCGTTCGTGATCGTGACCGTTTGGGTTGCCTGTCCGTTGTTGGGAACAGCACCGTAATCGAGACTCGTGGGGTCGACGACGATGTTCGATTGAGTACTGGTGCCCGACAACGAGCTCGTTAGCGTGGGACTGTCCGGGTCGTCGCTTGCGACTTCGAGTGTCGCGTTCTTTGCCCCTGTAGAAGTCGGCGTGAACGTGACCGTAACCGCTCGTGACTCGCCGGGTGCGAGTGTGAACGCCCCACCACCGTCAGTGATCGCGAATTCGTCCGCGTTCGGTCCCGTCATGCTCGTTCCTGAAACCGACAGGGGTGCGTTCCCGTCGTTACGAACCACGAACGTTTGTGTCTCTACCGAGTCCACCGGCACGTCGCCGTAGTCGTACGTGCTGGGAGTGAGCACCGCATCAGGTTCGACGCTTCCACCGGAGAGCGGCACCGTCACCGTGGGCTGATCGGCGTCGTCGCTCGCGATCACGACTTCCGCCGTTTTGTCGCCCGTCGACCCTGGTGCGAACGTCACTGTGACGTTGCGCGATTCTCCAGGGGCAAGCGTGAACGAGCCGTTACCATCGGTGATCGTGAACGCCTCCGTATCCGGTCCGGAGAGGGTCGTCTCACTCACCGTGAGCGGCGCGTCGCCGTCATTGGTCACCGTGAACGTCTGCGTCGCCTGGCCGTTGTTCGCGACGTCACCGTAGTCGAGGCTTGCGGGATCGACCACGATGTTCGACTGGGTTCCCTGTCCGGTGAGTGAACCCGTGACCGTTGGGCTGTCCGCGTCATCGCTTGCGACTTCGAGTGTCGCGTTCTTTGCACCAGGCGAGGTCGGCGAGAACGCGACAGTGATCGTTCTGGTTTCATCAGGCGCTAGTTCGAAGGAGCCGCCACCATCGGTGACCGTGAACTGATCGGCGTCCGTACCGGCGATGGTCACGTCCGAAACCGATAGCAGCGCACTTCCATCGTTCCGGACCACGAAGGTTCGTGTCTCGGCCGAGTCCACCGGCACGTCGCCGTAGTCGCGTGCATCCGGTGTGAGCGTGATATCCGGTTCGGTGCTCGTTCCTGTCAGCGAGACCGTCAGCGTTGGCTGGTCGCTGTCGTCGCTTGCGACGACGAGCTGGCCGGCTTTCTCACCCGGCGAGGTCGGGGCGAACCGTACCGTGACCTCGCGTGACTCGCCCGGTGCGAGGTCGAACGCTCCGTCACCCGAGAGGATGGTGAACGAACCGGGGTCCACTCCAGCAATGGTTACGTTCGAGACCGAGAGCGGCGCATCGCCGTCGTTCGTGATGGTGAACGTTTGGGTCGCATTTCGGTTGTTCGGGAGGTCACCGTAATCATGGCTCGGGGGATCGACGACGATGTTCGACTGGGCACCAGTGCCGGACAGCGCCGCCGTAAGCGTCTCACCCGCATTGTTCTCGACTGCAAGAGTAACGGACTTCGCACCCGGCGAGTCGGGCGCGAATCGTACCCGAATCTCTTTGGATTCGCCCGGCGCGAGCGCGAACGCTCCGCCACCGTCGGTGATCGCGAACTCGCCCGCGTTCGGTCCCGTGATGGTCGTCTCGCTCACCGAGAGCGGCGCAGTCCCGTCGTTCGTGACGGTAAACGTCGTGACGTTCGTGGACCCGGTGGCTACGCTCCCATAGTCGTGTTCGGTGGGTGTGAGTGTGATACCCGGTGCGACGCCAGTGCCTGCGAGTGGTACCGTCACGGTGGGTTGGTCGGCATCGTCGCTCTCGACGACGACGCTGGCGTTTTTCGCCCCTGTCGAGGTGGGGGCGAACTCCACCGTGATCTCTCGTGATTCGCCGGGTCCGAGCGTGAACGATCCACCGCCGTCGGTGATCGCGAACTCGCCAGCAGCAACACCGTCGATCGCCGTCCCGGTCACGTTGAGCGGCGCGTCGCCGTCGTTGGTCACGGTGAACGTCTGTGTCGAGGTGTTACCGTTCGAAACATCCCCGTAGGCGAGACTCGGCGGCTCGACGACGATGTTCGACTGGGTCCCAGTGCCGGACAGTGCCGCCGAGAGGACGCCACCATCCGCCGCCTCGCTGACGACTTCGAGGACCGCGTTCTTCGTTCCCGCTGAAGCAGGACCGAACCGGACCCGAATCTCGCGTGATTCACCCGGTGCAAGCGTGAACTGCCCGCCACCGTCAGTGATCTCGAACTGATCGGCGTCCGTCCCGGCGATCCGAGTCGCAGTTACGCTGAGTGGTGCAGTGCCATTGTTCGTCACCGTGAACGTCTGCGTATCGCCGGAGTCGACCGGCACACTCCCGTAGTCGTACTCCGTCGGCGTCAGTTCGATCGCAGGCTGGACGCCGGTCCCAGTGAGCGTGGACGAAACCGTGGGGCTGTCGGGATCGTCGCTTGCGACTTCGAGTGTCGCGGTCTGCTGGCCGGTCGCGGTCGGTAAGAATTTGACAGTGACCAGACGGGAGTCGCCCGGAGCGAGAACGAACGAACCGCCACCATCAGTGATCTCGAACTGGTCGGTGTTCGAACCCGTTACTGAGATTCCATCGACCGAAAGATCCGCGTCGCCGTCGTTGGTGATCGTGAACGTCTGGGTTCCGTTCGTTCCGATGAGCGTGTCACCGTAGTCGGACGCCGCAGGTGAGAGGGCGATGTTCGGCGACCCAGGCGGTTCCGGAGTAGTGGTTTCGGTCGGTGGCGTCGTTGTGGTTGTCGGAGTAGTGGTTTCGGTCGGTGGCGTCGTCGTGGTTGTCGGAGTAGTGGTTTCGGTCGGTGGCGTCGTCGTGGTTGTCGGAGTAGTGGTTTCGGTCGGTGGTATCGTCGTGGTTGTCGGAGTAGTGGTTTCGGTCGGTGGTATCGTCGTGGTT